>DATLEL010000089.1:0-2910 GCA_035525255.1 Usitatibacter sp. | reverse complement strand
GGCGGCATCGGCCGTCCGGCCCCGCGCAGCCACGCCGCGCAGGTGACGCCGGTTCCCGAGCCGTCGCAGTGGGCCATGATGATCGCCGGCCTCGCGCTGGTCGGATTCATCGTGCGCCGCAACCGCCAGAAGTAATTCCCTCAACGCCACGATCCGCGACCCAGCAGAGGACGCCATGAACATCTCCATCCAACCCGGCTACGCACATTTCGAGTATCGCCCCTGGCACGCTGTTGCCGCCGCCCTGTTCATCGGGCTGCTTGCATACACCAGCGCGCCCGCCGCGCAATCGCTGCCGAAGGTGGCGAAGCTCACTCCCGTGGCCACGCAGCAGAAGGCGGCCTCCACGCAGGTCGCCGCCGCGCCGATGACCGCGCAGCCCGACACCGCCGCCGCCCAGCCCGCCGCCGACTATCGCGTCGAGACGCTCGGCCCCGGCGACATGGTGCGCGTGAGCGTCTTCCGCAATCCCGACCTGACCACCGAGGCTCGCGTCTCCGAGCGCGGCACGATCGTGTTCCCGCTGATCGGCGAAGTGCCGCTGACGGGGCTCTCGCCCACGCAGGCGGGCGCGCGCATCAGCGACAAGCTGAAGCAGGGCAAGTACGTGGTGAACCCGGAGGTGACGGTTTCGCTGATGCAGGCCAACAGCCGCCAGGTCTCGGTGCTGGGCAACGTGAACAAGCCGGGCCGCTATCCGCTCGACGCCGCCACCGGCAAGCTGACCGACCTGCTGGCGCTCGCCGGCGGCATCGCGCCGACGGGCTCCGACCAGGTGACCATCGTCTCGACCCGCGACGGCAAGACCACCAAGACCGAAGTCGACCTGCCGGGAATGATCCGCGCCGGCGACCTCGCGCGGAACGTCGAAGTGAACGCGGGCGACACGATCTTCGTCAACCGCGCGCCGATGGTCTACATCTACGGCGAAGTGCAGAAGGCCGGCGCCTACCGCGTCGAGCCGCACATGACGGTGATGCAGGCCCTCGCCATGGGCGGCGGGCTCACCACGCGCGGCACCGAGCGCGG
Organism: Usitatibacter sp.; assembly: GCA_035525255.1. GTDB lineage: Bacteria > Pseudomonadota > Gammaproteobacteria > Burkholderiales > Usitatibacteraceae > Usitatibacter. The sequence goes on along the minus strand of DATLEL010000089.1, from coordinate 1,881 downwards.
CATCAAGATCCACCGCCGCAGCGGCGAGCAGGTCTCGCGCCTCGACGCGAAGCTCACCGACACGGTCCAGAACGAAGACGTGATCTACGTGCGAGAGAGCCTGTTCTGACGGCAGGCTTCTCCTGCAGTAGCGGGCGGGAACGCGCGCTAGGACTTCATACGGGCAACCAAGGGATTCACGAATGAACATCCATCAGTTCCTGCTCGCCCTCAAGGGCCGGCTCTGGGTATTCCTGTCGCTGCTGGGGGCCACCGTGGTCACCGCGGTGGTGGTGACCCTCATGCTGCCCAAGAGCTACGACGCGAGCGTGGCGCTCCTGGTCGACAACCGCGACGAACAGTCGCTCACCGGTCCGCTCGCCTCCGCACGCGAGCGCACCGGTTTCATCCAGACCCAGATCGACATCATCAACAGCCAGCGCGTGGCCCGCCGCGTGGTGGAGAACCTGAAGCTCGCCGACAACCCGAACGCGCAGGCGGCCTTCGCCCAGTCGCGCGCGCCCGGCACCGTCGAGGACTGGATCGCCTCGGGCCTGCTCGCCAAGCTCAAGGTCGAGGCCTCGCAGAGCAGCGTGATGCAGATCCAGTACACCGCGGGCGATCCCAGCACCGCGGCCGCGATCGCCAACGCATTCGCGCAGGCGTACATGGACACGACCCTCAAGCTGCGCAACGAACCCTCGAAGCAGGCCGCGCAGTGGTTCGACGAGCAGCTGAAGGAGCTGCGCGCGAGCTTCGAGAGCGCGCAGGCGCGGCTGAACGCGTTCCAGAAGGAGAAGGGCATCATCGCCACCGACGAGCGCCTCGACGTCGAGAACGCGCGCCTGGCGGAGCTCTCCACCCAGTCGCTGCAGGCCGCCAACCAATCCTACGACGCGGCCTCGCGCTCCGGCCTCGCCAATCGCAACGTCTCCCCCGAGAGCCTGCCGGAAGTCCTCGGCAACCCGCTGGTGCAGGCGCTCAAGACCGAGCTGCTGCGCGCCGAAGCCAAGCTGCAGGAGCTCTCCACGCGCCTCGGTCCCGCGCACCCGCAATACCAGCAGCAGGCCTCCGAGATCGCCGCGTTGCGTTCCAAGATGAACGGGGAGATCGCCCGCGTCGTGGCCGGCGTGCAGAACGTCACCAGCCAGAGCCGCGCCCGCGAAGGCGCGCTGGCCGGCGCCCTCGCGGCCCAGCGCGAGCGCGTGATCCAGCTGCGCGAAGCGCGCAACCAGGCGTTCGTGCTGCAGCGCGAGGTCGACACCGCGCAGAAGGCCTATGAAGCCGCCCTGCAGCGCTCCATCGTCAACAAGGTGGAAAGCGGCGCGCGCCAGACCAACGTGACCGTGCTCAACGCCGCGACCGAGCCCGCGCGCCACTCGCGCCCGAAGACCATGCTCAACATCGTGCTGGGCCTCGTCGTCGGCCTGGTGCTCGGCTTGGGCGCCGTGTTCCTCCTCGAGCTCCTCGACCGGCGCGTGCGCTCCAACTCCGACCTGGAGACCGAGCTCGACGTGCCGCTGCTCGGCACGCTGTCGCCGTGGCGTCCGTCGCACCTCCTCGGCGGGCCTGCCGCCGGCAACTTCCGCGCGCTCCCGGGGCCGGCATGAAGAACCAAGGAAACACGCATCCCATGAACGCGAACTACGAGAAAGTCCTGCCCATCGAGCCGCACCGCGCCGTGGCGCGTGCCGACCGCTCGATCGGCGCGATCCTGGTCGAAGAGGGCAAGATCACGCCGCGCGAGGTGGAGCGCGTGATCGAGCGCCAGCGCGCCGACAAGGTGCGCTTCGGCGAAGCCGCGGTGCGCCTCGGCCTCATCACCGCCGAGGACGTGCGCTTCGCGCTCGCCAAGCAATACGACATGCCGCATTTCACGCCGGCGTCGGAGGGCCCGAGCCG
>DATLEL010000211.1:0-9568 GCA_035525255.1 Usitatibacter sp. | reverse complement strand
CTCCTCGAAGCCGCCGATGCCCGCCACTCGGTGCAGCTGATGGTGACCGACGCGCGCAGCCGCGCCTACCTCGAGTCGTATCTCGCGGAAGCGGGGCGCAGCGTCGACGCGGAAAAGCTCTATGTCGTCCCCACCGGCAGCCCCGAGGCGCCCCGCTTCGGCGTGCTGTTCGGCACCTACGGCGACCGTGCCGAAGCGCTGGCCGCCCTGGAGGCGCTGCCCGCACCGCTACGGCAGTTCAAGCCCTACGCCCGTCCTCTCGAGGCAGTGCGCGACGAGGCTCGCCGCGCCGAGCGCCGCTAGGCGTTTTCCCTCGGTATTTGCCCCCCGGAATGTGGGGGATTTCATTTGCGTTTCCCCCCTGAAAAAGATATAAAGGACGGCAGGGGCGGTTCTGTCCATAAAACAAACACTTACGGAAGTTTCTTGCATGGGGTTGAGAGCTTTGGCGCCGGGGGTGGCGCTGGCCTTCGCACTGGCCGGTTGCGGCGCGCGCCCCGTGGCAAAGTCCGACGCCCATATCCAGCCCGAAGAGCGCTCCACCGCCTCGATTCCGCAGCCGGTGCGCAGCGTGCCGCTGCCGCCGCCGCCCGAGGCGCGCGAAGCCGAGATCCGCTATTCCGTGGTGGTCGCCAACCAGCCGGTGCGGGAAGTGCTGATGGCGATGGCGCGCGAGACGCGCCTTAACTTCGACATCCATCCCGGCATCGACGGCACCATCAACCTGAACGCCATCGACCAGACGTTGCGCCAGATCCTCACGCGCATCGCGAAGCAGGTGGACCTGCGCTGGGAGAGCGACGGCCAGACGATCACGGTGATGCCCGACACGCCGTACCTGCGCAATTACAAGATCGACTACGTGAACATGTCGCGCGACGTGTCCGGCACCATCGGCGTGCAGAGCCAGGTGGTGGCGCCTCCCGGCGGCACCGGCGGCGCGAGCAGCGCCTCCGCGAACCAGAACAGCTCGCTCCTCAAGGTCGACAACATCGCCAAGAACCGTTTCTGGGAAACGCTCGAGCGGAACGTGAAGGACCTGCTGCGCGAAACCGACAAGGAGCTCCCGGAGGGCAGCAGCGAGACGTTCGTGCAGAACCGTGGCCAGTCGGCGATCGCCACCAACCAGGCCCGTGCCACGACGCGCGCGCAGCGCGGCGGCAGCACTACGCGCACGCAGAGCACCGGCACCACCATCGAGAACCCGGGCGAGACCGCATCGCGCGAAGCGACCGAGTTCGTCGAGCAGCGCCTCACCTTCCGCGAGAAGGCTTCGGTCATCGTGAACCCCGAGAGCGGCATCGTCTCGGTTCGCGGCACCTCGCGCCAGCAGGAGAAAGTGGCGGAGTTCATCGCGCTGGTCGCCGGGGCCGCGCGCCGCCAGGTGTTGATCGAGGCGACCGTGGTGGAGGTCATCCTCAACGACAATTACCAGTCCGGAGTCGACTGGTCGGCGCTCGGGCTGAATGGGCTGGGCTACAGCTTCCGGCAGAACCTCATCGGCACCAACCTCTCCGAGGCGCCGTTCTTCTCGATCCAGTACAGCAATCCCAACGCGGCCGCCGGTGGCTCGATCAGCAGCACGGTGAAGCTGCTGGATTCGTTCGGCAACACGCGGGTGCTGTCGAGCCCGAAGATCATGGCGATCAACAACCAGACCGCCGTGCTGAAGGTCGTCGACAACCGCGTCTACTTCACCGTGCAGGCGCAGGTGACGCCGGGCTCGGCCAACACCCAGCCGATCGTCGCCTTCACCACGACGCAGAACGTGGTGCCGGTGGGCTTCGTCATGAACGTGACCGCGCAGATCGCCGACAACGACATGGTGGTGCTCAACGTGCGCCCCACGGTGTCGCGGATCATCGGCTTCGTGAACGATCCCAACCCGGACCTGGCGCGCGTCAACGTCACCAGCCGCGTCCCCGAGCTCCAGTCGCGTGAGTTCGAGAGCGTGCTGCGCATCCCCAGCGGGCAGACGGCGATCCTCGGCGGGCTGATGCAGGACAGCTTTGAGGGCAAGCGCGACGGCTTGCCGATCGCCTCGCGCGTGCCGCTGTTCGGCGACCTGGTGAGCTTCCGCAACGACACCTCGCGCAAGAGCGAGCTGGTGGTTTTCCTGCGCCCGGTGGTGATCCGCGACGCGAGCCTCGAGGGCGACCTCGCCGGGTATCGCCGCTACCTGCCGAACCAGGAGTTCTTCAGCGACACGCGCGCGCCCTTCCCCTGCGTGGAGCGCGGGCTCGCGCGCATGGAGGCCGGAGGGTTCGACCCCGATTGCGCCGGCCTGAAGCCGAACCCCGTGGTCCCCGACCCGCCGGGGCCGGGAGGCCGCCTGTGAGCCTGCTGCTCGACGCGCTGAAGCGCGCGGAGCAGGAGAAGCACACCCGCAACGGCGAGCGCCCACCGCCGCCGCCGCGCGCGGAGTCGCCCTCGCCGCCCGCCGCGGCCAATTCACCCACCGCCGCCGGCCTCGAGCTGCAGCCGCTCGGCTCGCCGGGCGGTGTGCCGCCGCAGCCGGCGCCGCGCAGTGAAGCGGCACACGCGGCGCAGGTCATGTTCGCGGCGAAGACGCCGCGCGAGGAAGCGGCCGGCAATCGCGGCATGCTGTGGGCGACGGTCGGCGCGATCATCGTCGTCGTGGCCGCGGCCGGCGCCTATGTCTGGTATTCGCTGCGCATGCTCACGCCGCAGCTGGTAGCGGCCGCCGCGGTGCGCCCTCCTCCCGCGCCGACGCCTGCGCCCGCGGCAGGAATGACGATCGGCGAGCTTCCCGCGATGGGCGCCCTGCCCGCGCCGGTACGCCCCGGGCCCGCCGCTGCCCCCGTGGCCGAGGCGCCGCCCCCGGATCCGCGCAAGGAGCCCCCCACGCCGCGCACCAGCGAATCGCTGGTGAGCCAGATCCTCAGGGAGGGCACGACGGTCGAAGCCCCCGCCGTCCCGGCCCGCGCGCCGCTCTCGTTCGCGCCGACGCCAGAGCCCGCCGCGCGCGTGGCGACGGAAGTGACCAGCGGGTATGACGCGCTGCGTGGCGGCGACCTCGCGCGCGCCCGCAGCTCCTATCAGGCTGCCCTCGCCCGCGACGCCCGCAGCCTCGATGCAAACCTCGGCATGGCCACGGTCGAGGCGCGCAGCGGCAACCGTCCCGCGGCCGCGAGCTACTACCGCCGCGCGCTCGAGGCCGATCCGCAGAATTCCACCGCGCTCGCCGGGCTCGCAGGCGTCGCGGATTTCGCCCGCGTCGAAGGGCTGGAGACGCGCCTGCTGGAAGACATCGGCCGCCAGCCGCGCAGCGCCGCGCTGCATTTCGCGCTCGGCAACCTGTTCGCGTCGCAGTCGCGCTGGCATGACGCCCAGGCGGCGTATTTCGAAGCGCATCGACTCGAGCCCGCCAACGCCGATGTCGCCTACAACCTCGCGGTGAGCCTCGACCAGCTGGGCCAGGCGCGCCTCGCCGCGGACCACTATCGCCGCGCGCTCGAAGCCGCCCGCGGCCAGCAGCCGCAGTTCGATCCGCTGCAGGTCGAGCGCCGCCTCGCCGAGCTGGCTCGCGCCACGCCACGCTGATGGGCTCCGTCCAGGCCGCGCCGCTTTCGCAGGTCCCGCTGGGGCAGACCCTCCTCACCAAGGGCATCATCAGCCAGGACCAGCTGAACATCGCGCTCACCGAGCAGAAGAAATTCAAGGCGCCGCTCGGCAAGGTGCTGGTGACCCTCGGCTTCGTGACCGAGGCCACGATCCGCGACATCCTCTCCGAGACGCTTGGGCAGGTGTCCATCGACCTCGAGAACACCATCGTCGATCCCGCCGCCATCGCGCTGGTACCCAAGGACATGGCCCGCCGCTACCACGTGCTGCCGGTTTCCTATGACGCCGAGAAGAAGCTGCTGCTGATCGCGGTGAGCGATCCGGCCAACGTGGTGGCGCTGGACCAGATCCGCGCGCTCGCGCGCGAGGAGCTGCGCATCGAGCAGGTGCTGGCGCGCGAATCCGACATCACCATCGGCATCGAGCACCACTACGGCTTCGAGCTCTCCATCGACGGGATCCTGAACGAGATCGAGACCGGCGAGATCGACTACCAGTCGCTCGCGGCGGACTTCGACGAGTACAGCCAGCCGGTGGTGCGCCTGGTGGACGCGCTGCTGAACGACGCGGTGAAGCGCAGCGCTTCCGACATCCACTTCGAGCCCGAGCAGGGATTCCTGCGCATCCGCTACCGCATCGACGGCGTGCTGCGGCAGATCCGCAGCCTGCACAAGAACTACTGGGCGGCGATGGTGGTGCGCCTCAAGGTGATGAGCGGCATGAACATCGCAGAGACGCGGGCCCCGCAGGACGGGCGCATCTCGCTCACGCTCTCCGGGCACCAGGTCGATTTCCGCGTCTCGTCGCAGCCGACCACGCATGGCGAGAACATCGTGCTGCGCATCCTCGACCGCGACAAGGGCATCGTGCCGCTCGAGGACCTGGGCCTGCATGCCGACGACCTGAAGGTGCTGAAGCTCATGCTGGCGCGCCCCGAGGGAATCATCCTCGTGACGGGCCCCACCGGCAGCGGCAAGACCACCACGCTCTATTCGATCCTGAACTACATCAATACCGAGGGCATCAACATCATGACCCTCGAGGACCCGGTGGAATACCCGATGGCGATGATCCGCCAGACCTCGGTGAACGAGGTGGTGAAGCTCGACTTCGCCTCGGGGATCCGCTCGATGATGCGCCAGGACCCGGACGTGATCCTGGTGGGCGAGATCCGCGACCAGGAGACCGCCGAGATGGCGTTCCGCGCGGCGATGACCGGCCACCAGGTCTACTCGACGCTGCACACCAACTCGTCCATCGGCGCCGTGCCGCGCCTCATGGACCTGGGCGTATTGCCCGACATCATGGCGGGCAACATCATCGGCGTCATCGCCCAGCGCCTCATGCGGCGCTTGTGCGTGCACTGCAAGGCGGCCTCGACCCCCGACGCCATGACCCGCAAGCTCCTCGGCATGGACGCCGACGACACGCGCCCGGTCTACCACGCGGTGGGCTGCGCGCGCTGCGAGAACACCGGCTACAAGGGCCGCGTGGCGATCATGGAGCTCTTCAAGCTCGACCCCGAGATCGACGAGCTGATCGCGCGGCGCGCCACCGGCCGCGAGATCCGCATGGCCGCGGGGGCCAAGGGATTCCGCACGCTCGCCGAGGACGCCATCGCGCGCGTGCTGCTCGGGCAGACCGGCCTCGAGGAGATCTCCCGCGTGGTCGATCTCACCGACCGCGTCATCTAGCGGCGGCGGCCCGTGGCGCTCTACGCCTACCGCGCCGTCGACGCCGAGGGGCGCTCCTCCACCGGCAGCCTCGACGCCGCCAACTCGGTCGACCTCGAGCTGCGCCTGAAGCGCCTCGGCCTCGACCTCATCACGTTCGACACCGTCAAGCGCTCCACCGCGGCACGCACGCGCAATGTCTCGCGCGCCGAGCTGATCACCTTCTGCTTCCACCTGTCCCAGCTGCTGAAGGCGGGGGTGAACATCATCGAGGCGCTGACCGACCTGCGCGACACCGTCGACAACGCGGGCTTCCGCCAGGTGATCGCGAGCCTGCTGGAGGACATCCAGGGGGGCCTCAAGCTTTCCGAGGCGATGGCGAACCACTCCTACTGCTTCGACAACGTGTTCGTGGCGCTGATGAAGGCGGGCGAGGAGAGCGGGCAGCTCACCCAGGTGCTCGACGAGCTCTCCGAGAACCTGAAGTGGCAGGACGAGATGGCGAGCCAGGCCAAGAAGGCCATGGTCTACCCGGTGCTGGTGCTGGTGGTGATCGTGGGCGTGGTGTTCGTGCTGATGACGGTGCTGGTGCCGCAGCTCGCCGCGACCTTCAAGCAGCTGGTGCCGAAGCTGCCGCGCGAGACCGAGATCCTGATCTTCCTCTCCAACGTGTTCGTGAAGTGGTGGTACCTGCTGCTGGGCGTACCGCTCGCGGCAGGATTCATCTTCTGGACCGTCGGGCGCACCAACGAGAAGGTGGGCCGCTTCCTCGACGAGCTCGGGCTCAAGCTGCCGGTGCTCGGGCCGCTCCGGCAGAAGATCATCCTCGCGCGCTTCTCGACCTACTTCGCGATGCTCTACAAGGCGGGCATCAGCGTGCTGGAGTGCATCCACATCTGCGAGAAGATCGTCGGCAACCGCGTGATGGAGGAGGGGCTGATGCGCGTGGGCCGCAGCATCTCCGAGGGCCAGGGCATCTCGCAGGCGTTCATTTCCACCAAGCTCTTCCCGCCGCTGGTGCTGCGCATGCTGCGCGTGGGCGAGACCACGGGGGCGCTCGACGCGGCGCTGCTCAACGTGAGCTACTTCTACAACCGCCAGGTGCGTGACGGCATCAGCCGCATGCAGACGCTGCTCGGGCCGGCGACCACGGTGGTGCTGGGCATCCTCATCGTGGCGATCCTCTACTCGATCTTCCTGCCGATCTACGACGTGATCGCGAAGATCAAGTTCTAGCGCCATGTCATCGCGACACTTCCTCTACCTCACGAATACGCGCCTGGTGAGCATCACCACGCGCGGCAAGCGCATCGTGATGCGGCGCGAGTTCGCCGTCTCCGGCGCGGGGGCGGCCGAGTTCGAGCGCTACCTCGCCGCGCTGGTGGACGTGCCGACGCATCTCTTCACGGACCTCACCGAGGAGGACTTCCGCCTCGACACCGTTCCCCACGTGGGCGCCAAGGACCGCGGCGCCATCGTCGAGCGGAAGCTCACGCAGATGTTCCGCAACACGCCCTTCCGGCACGCGCAGCTGCAGGGGCGCGAAACCGAGGGCCGGCGCGACGACCGCGTGCTCTACACCGCCGTGACCAACCCGGAGGTGCTGCGGCCGTGGCTGGACGCGATCGAGCGCCTCAAGCTGCCGCTCGCCGGCATCCACTCGGCGGCGGTGTTCAGCGCGGTGCTGCTGGAGGAGCTCGACCTCGCCTTCCCGCACACGCTGCTCGTGACATTCACGCCGGGCGAAGCGATGCGGCAGACCTACCTGCGCGAACGCGAGATCAAGTTCAGCCGCCTCACGCCCGTGGACCTCGAGCCGGGCCAGTCGCTGGGCTCGATGGTCGCCGAGGAGACCACGCGCACCTGGCAGTACCTCGACAGCCTGCGGCATTTCGCGCCCGAGGACCGGCTGGAAGTGTGCGTCATGCTGCACCCGAGCGAGCGCGCCGCGGTGCAGCCGGAGCTGCGCGACTTCGCGCAGATCCAGTACCGCATCCTCGACATCGAGCAGGTGGCGGCCAAGCTGGGACTGAAGCCGCCGCCGCTCGGCTCCTCCGCCGAAGAGGTGATGGTCCACCTCTTCCTGTTGCGCCCGGCCGAGAACCATTTCGCCGCCCCCGAGATCCGCCGCTATTCCACGCTGCGCCGGGCGCGCCTCGCGCTGAACCAGGCCTCCGCCGTCATCATCGCCGCGAGCCTGGTGTGGGCCGCGTGGAACCTCGCGGGCATCTTCAAGGCGAACGATGCCGACAGCGCGCAGGCACGGCAGATCGCGGCGCTCAACCGCGACACCGACGAGATCACGCGGGCGCTGCCGAGCTTCGGCGTCGGCGGCTCGACCATGCGCGACGCGGTGACGTTCTACAACGGCGCGATCCGCCCGTTCCCGGGACTCGCGGAATTCCTGCGGCCGATCTCTACGGTGCTGCAGGCGCACGACGGCGTGCGCCTGTCGCAGCTTTCGTGGCAGGCCACCGACAATGAAAAGGCGGTGCCCGCGCTGCTCGCGACTCCCCCGCGCCTTCCCCCGCCGGTCAAAGCCATGCCGCGCTCCGGCGACGTGGTGGCCGGGTCCCAGCCGACCGAGGATCCGAACCCGCCCTTCGCCGGCGGGCGTTACGAAGTGGCGGTGATGGAGGCGACGGTGCGCGTCGCCAGCAACGACTTCCGCGCCGCGCTGGACGAGGTGGAGAGGCTCGCCGCCGACATCGCGCGGATGCCGGGCTTCCAGGCCGACGTGCTCGACAGCCCGCTCGACACGCGCCCCAGCCAGGCACTGCAGGGCCGCCACGGCGAGCGCGATCCGCCCCAGATGGAGCCGCGCTTCACCCTGCGCATCGTGCGCGACCGCGGGGCGCCCGCATGAACCTGGTCTTCAGCAAGCCGGGGCTGCGGCAGCTCGCGGGTGCATGGGCGCTGCTCGCGGCATCGCTCGTGGGTGGCGTCGCCCTCGTCGCGGGCAGCCACTGGTTCCTCGAGCGCGAGAAGCGCGAAAGCGCCAACTACGGCCGCCGCGTGATGGAAGCGCAGACGCGGCTGGAGGCCGCGAGGCGCGAGCGCGACAGCCTGGCGCAATCCGCCGAAGTCTTTCGCACCCTGGTGGACCGCGGCCTGCTGCAGGGCGAGAAGCGCCTCGACCTGGTGGAGCTGGTGAATTCGCTGCGCTCGCGCCACCAGCTCTACGCGCTCGACTACGAGATCGCTCCGCAACGCCCGCTCGCGCTCGCCGGGGGCCGCGTGTACGCGTCGGTGGACGTGCTGGCGAGCCGCGTGAAGCTCAAGTTGCGCGCCTTGCACGAGGGCGACGTGGTGGCGTTCATGGAGTCCCTCGCCGAGAGCCGGCAGGGGTTCTACCCGGTGGACCGCTGCGCATTGAAGCGGCTGGAAAGCGTCGACGCCAATGCGCTGCAGCCGCGCATCGAGGCCGACTGCAGCCTCGAATGGATCACGCTGAAGGAGAAACGTGCCTCGCGCCCCAGCTGAGCGCCGCGTGCTGGCGGTGCTGCTCCTGCTCGTCGCGGGCTGCGCGGGCGCGGCCGAGCTCGGCACGCTGTTCAATACCGCCGAGGAGCGCGCGCGCCTCGACCGCCTGCGGCGCGGCGAGTCGCCGGCGGCCGCGGCCACGGGCACCGGCAGCCGCGTGCGCGAAGTGACCGGATTCGTGCAACGCAGCGATGGCCGCGGGACGGTGTGGATCGACGGCGTGCCGGTGCCCGTCGCCTCGCCGCGCGCCGGACCGCTCTTCGACCCCAAGTCCGTGCGCGGCTATTCCGATCGGCACGACGCGGAGCTGCGCATCGAGCGAAAGGCGCCACGCTGAGTCAAGCGTGATTCGCCGCGCGGGCGGCGTGGTTTCCGCCCCCGCGATGTCGCCATCCGCGTTATCCATGGGCCTTCCCGGCTTCCGGAGCGCCCATGTCCCCTCCCCGATCCCAGCGCGGCGTCGCGATGCTGCTGGTGGCCCTCGCGCTCCTCCTCGCCGCGGGCTACGTGCTCGGGACCACGCTCGCCGGTTTTTCCGTGATGCCCGATCGCGAGCGCGCGAGCGACCGGGCGCTTGCGCAGGCGCGCGACGCGTTGCTCGCCTATGCCACCGACCGCGCGATCGATACGGTCGTGGGGCCGGGGTACCTGCCGTGTCCCGATGTCGACGAGGACGGCTGGGCCGAGGCCACGTGCGGATCGCTCTCGGGCGACAGCGGCCAGGCGCAGCGCCTCGGACGCCTGCCGTGGAAGACGCTCGGCCTCCCGGACCTGCGTGACGGCCACGGCGAGCGCCTCTGGTACGCGGTCTCGACGAAGCACAAGGG
>DATLEL010000074.1:0-2792 GCA_035525255.1 Usitatibacter sp. | reverse complement strand
TTGCCGGCGAATTCCACCGAGCGGATCTGCAGCACCTTGGAGCCGAGGCTCGCCAGCTCGAGCATCTCCTCGAAGGTGACGGTGTCCAGGCGCCGCGCCTCCGGGACGATGCGCGGATCGGTGGTGTAGACGCCGTCCACGTCGGTGTAGATCTGGCACTCGTCGGCCTTGAGCGCCGCCGCGAGCGCCACTCCCGTCGTGTCCGAGCCGCCGCGGCCGAGGGTGGTGATGCTGCCGCCCTCGTCCACTCCCTGGAAGCCCGCCACGATCACCACGTGGCCCGAAGCCAGGTCGCGGCGGATGTTGGCGTCCTCGATGGCAAGGATGCGCGCCTTGGAATACGCGCTATCGGTGCGGATCGGCACCTGGGAGCCGGTATAGCTGCGCGCCTTGAGGCCCCGCTGCTGCAGCGCGAGCGCGAGGAGCCCGATGGAGACCTGCTCGCCGGTGGCGGCGATCACGTCCAGCTCGCGCGCGGAAGGCTCGGGATGGAGCTCCTTGGCGAGGGCGATGAGGCGGTTGGTCTCGCCCGACATGGCCGAAGGCACCACCACCAGCTGGTGACCCTCCTTCACGAAACGCTCGACGCGGCGCGCCACTTCGCGTATGCGTTCGGGGCTGCCCATGGAGGTGCCGCCGTACTTCTGGACGATGAGTGACACGAGGGGATTTCGACGCGGAAAAGCGGCTATTCTATCTCGACGCACCTTCGAGCCGGCATGAAGAACTCCCTCGGGCCCACCAGCATCGCGCTGGCCACCCTCGCCTGCGGCGCCGCCGCCACGCTGCTGGCGTGGTATCTCGTGGGCCGCCAGGCGGAGACGCAGGCGCGCGCCGAATTCGCGAGCCAGAGCCAGGTCGCGGCCAACATCGTGCAAGGGCGCGTCCAGCGCCACATCGACCTGCTGTTCGGCCTGGATGCGTTCGCGCAGCATGCGGGCGCGCTTACCCGCGCGCAATTCCACACCTACGCCAAGGGCCTCGATTTCGGCAACCGCTTTCCCGGGCTGCAGGCGGTGGAATTCATCCGCAAGGTGCCGCATGAAGCGCGCGCGGCATTCGTGGAGGCGGTGCGCACCGATCGCTCGCTGCGCGGCCAGGGCTATCCCGGCTTCGACATCACGCCCCCCGGGGAGCGCGCCGAGTACTGGGTCATCGATTTCGTCGAGCCGCTCGACGGCAACGAGCCCGCTTTCGGACTCGACCTGCGCACGCGCGCCGCCGTCCCCGCCGCCGAACGCTCGCGCGACACCGGCGAGCCGTCGATGACGGGCCGCTACCGCCTGGCGCAGGAGGCCGGCGGGAGCCTGGGACTGGTGATGTACCTGCCGGTTTACGCGACGCCGGAGCCGCTCAGCGAATCCGCGCGCCGCGAAGCGCTCACCGGGTTCGTGAACGTGGTGCTGCGCGTAGACGATCTTTTCGCGGGGATCCTCGGCGAGCACGCCTTCGACGGGCTGCAGGTCGCGCTGCATGACCTGGGGCCGCTCGGCGGCGCGCCGGCAGCACCCTCGGCCGACACGCGTCTCTTCGCCACCGCGGAAGTCCCGGGCGAGCCGGCCGGCAAGACCCACTGGTATGAATGGCGCCCGCACGGCGCGCGTGAGATTCCCGTGGCGGGACGCCTCTGGCACCTGCAGCTGCAATCGCAGCCGCGGCTGCTGCCGTGGCTGGAGCCGCTGCCGCTGCTGGTGCTGGGCGCGGGCCTCGCGGTGTCGCTGCTGCTCTTCGGCATCCTGCGCACCATCGCCCGCTCGCGCAGCGACGCGCTCGCGCTCGCGCACCGCGCCACGCTCGAGCTGCGCACGCAGCTCTCCTTCACCCAGCAGCTGATCGAGGCGATCCCAAACCCGGTTTTCTTCAAGGACGCCGCCGGGCGCTACCTCGGCTGCAACGAAGCGTTCGAGAGCTATGCCGGGGTCCCGCGCGAGGAATTGATCGGCAAGACGGTGTTCGACATCCTTCCGCAGGACCTCGCGGACCGCTCGCAGCTGGCCGATGCGCAGCTCTTCGGGCGCCCCGGCACCCATGCCTACGAGGCGAATGTCGCGGTAGCGCGCGGCGCCTCGCGCCGCGACGTGATCGTCAACAAGGCGACCTTCTACGACGCATCGGGCGCCGTCGCGGGCCTGGTGGGCGTCGTCGTGGACATCACGCAGAGGAAGCAGCTGGAGGCCGTCACCGCCGAGACCAACGAGCGGTTGCGCGCCGTCATCGAGGCGGCGCCACTCGCGATCATCGCGCGCGACCTCGAGAGCGTCATCCGCATGTGGAACCCGGCGGCCGAGCGCATGTTCGGCTGGGCCGAGGAGGAGGTCCTCGAGACCGGCACCTCCATCGTCCCCGAGCGCCTGCGCGAGGAGACCGCGGTGCTGCGCAAGCGCGCGCAGCAGGGCGAGACCATCTGGATCGAGGACACCCAACGGGTGCACCGCGACGGGCACCTGATCGACGTGTCGATGTCGATCGCGCCGATCTACGGCGCCGACAGCAAGGTGATCGGCACCATGGTGACCATCGCCGACATCTCGCGGCGCAAGCAGGCCGAGCAGGCACTGCGGGAGAGCGAGGCGCACCTGCGCCTCGCCATGGACGCGGCGCAGATGGGCATGTGGTACTGGGAAGCCGACAGCGACCGCTTCACCTACTCCGACGGCTTGAACGTCCTCTTCGGCCGCCGCGCCGACGCGCCGCTCATCGACTACCGGCGCCTGCAGGAAAGCATGCATGCCGAGGACCGCGAGCTCTTCGACGCGACGCTGCGGCACGCCATCAAGAAGGGCACCGACTTC
>DATLEL010000072.1:0-3174 GCA_035525255.1 Usitatibacter sp. | reverse complement strand
ACGCTCGCCACCCTTTCCGCGACCGGCTCGCGCAAGGCGCAGGCGGGCTTCGAGCCGCTGATGGGCGGCTTCATCCGCGTGCCGTACAACGACCTCGCGGCGATCGAGCGCATCGCCGACAACGGCTCCATCGTCGCGGTGCTGATGGAAGTGCTGCAGGGCGAGGGCGGCATCAACGTGGCGGACTTCGACTACGTCCGCAAGCTGCGCGAGATCTGCGACCGCAAGCAATGGCTGTTGATGGTCGACGAGGTGCAGAGCGGCATGGGACGCACCGGCAAGTGGCTGGCGCACCAGTGGACCGGCATCGTGCCCGACGTGATCACGCTGGCCAAGGGGCTCGCCTCGGGCGTGCCGATCGGGGCGTGCCTCGCGCGTGGCGTCGCGGCCAAAGTCTTCAAGCCCGGCAACCACGGCACGACCTTCGGTGGCGGGCCGCTGGTGTGCGTCGCGGGGATCACCACGCTCGAGGTGATCGAGAAGGATGGCCTCCTCGATCACGCGCGCAGGATGGGCGAATTGATCCAGGGTGGCCTCGGGCAGGAGCTCAAAGGGCTGGCCGGCGTGAAGGACATCCGCGGCGAGGGCCTGATGATCGGCGTCGAGCTCGATCGCCCGTGCGGCGAGCTCACCAAGCGGGCGCTCGCCGCCGGCCTGGTGATCAACGTGACCGCCGAACGCGTGGTGCGCCTGCTGCCGCCGCTGGTGATCAAGGAAGCCGAAGCCCAGCAGCTGGTGGCGATGCTGGCGCCGCTGGTGCGCGCGTTCCTCGCGGAGACGCCCGCCGCCGCCGCGGCGTGAAGCACTTCCTGCAGCTGCGCGACTTCGGCCGCGACGAGCTGGAGCACCTGTTCGCGCGCACGCGCGTCATCAAGCAACGCTTCAAGAACTACGTGGCCTACCAGCCGCTGGTGGACCGCATGCTGGCGATGGTGTTCGAGAAGAGCTCCACGCGCACGCGCGTGTCCTTCGAGGCCGGGATCTACCAGCTGGGCGGCTCCTCCATCGTGCTCAACATGGGCGAGACGCAGCTCGGGCGCGGCGAGCCGATCGAGGACGTCGCGCGCGTGATCTCGCGCATGGTCGACATCGTCATGATCCGCACCTTCGAGCACTCCAACCTCGAGCGCTTCGCCTCCGAGTCGCGCGTCCCGGTGATCAATGGCCTCACCAACGACTACCATCCGTGCCAGGTGCTGGCCGATCTCTACACGTACATCGAGCACCGGGGCGCGGTCGCCGGGCGCACGGTGGCGTGGGTGGGCGATGGCAACAATATGTGCAACACCTGGATCCAGGCGGCGCAGGTGTTCGGCTTCCGGCTGCGCATCGCGACGCCCAAGGGCTACGCGGTCGATCCGTCGCAATTGGCCGGTGTTGTCGGCGATCGCATCGCGGTCGTGGGCGATCCGATGCAGGCCGTGGAAGGCGCCGACCTCGTCACCACCGACGTGTGGACCAGCATGGGGTTCGAGGGCGAGGAGGACGCGCGCCGCCGCGCCTTCGCCGACTACCAGGTGAACGCCGTGATGATGAAGCGCGCGGCTGCCGATGCCCTCTTCATGCATTGCCTGCCGGCGCACCGCGGCGAGGAAGTGAGCGCCGAGGTCCTGGACGGGCCGCAGAGCGTCGTCTGGGAAGAAGCCGAGAACCGGCTGCACGTGCAGAAGGCGCTGATGGAGTACCTGTTGCTGGGAAAAGTCGATAACTAGGCGCAAGGCGCAAGGCCCAAGAGGAGATCGGTATGCCGTCGTTCGATATTCTGTGTGAAGCCAATGCGGTCGAGCTCAAGAACGCGGTCGACACCGCCAACAAGGAGATCGCCAACCGCTTCGATTTCAAGGGCTCCGACGCGCGTTTCGAGCTGAAGGAGAAGGAGCACGAGATCACCGCCTTCGCCGACGACGAGTTCAAGCTGGGGCAGGTGCGCGACGTGCTCATGGGGAAGATGGCCAAGCGCGGCGTCGACGCGCGTTTCCTCAAGGTGGGCGACCCCGAGAAGATCGGCGGCGACAAGATGAAGCAGAAGCTCACGGTGAGGAACGGCGTCGAGAGCGACCTTGCGAAGAAGATCGTGAAGCTGATCAAGGACAACAAGCTCAAGGTGCAGGCATCCATCCAGGGCGACGTGGTACGCGTCACCGGCGGCAAGAAGGACGACCTGCAGTCGGCGATCCAGCTGGTGCGCGGCGGCATCACCGACATTCCCCTCAAGTTCGACAACTTCCGCGACTAGGCCCCCGGTGGCTCCCCGCTTCGCCATTGCCGAAGCCGTCGACCCCCGCCAGGTCGCGGAATGCCGCGCGCTGTTCGTGGAGTATCAACAGGCGCTCGGCGTGAGCCTCTGCTTCCAGGACTTCGATGCGGAGCTCGCGGGATTGCCCGGCGACTATGCCGCGCCGCGCGGGCGGCTGTATCTCGCCAGGGATGGGGATCGGGCGGCAGGTTGCGTGGCGCTTCGGCCCCAGGGAGCGCGCGACGGCGAGCTGAAGCGCCTCTATGTGCGTCCTGCCTATCGCGGCACCGGGCTCGGCAGGACATTGACGTTGCGCGCGATCGACACGGCCCGTGCCATCGGCTACCAACGCCTGGTGCTCGACACGCTGCCGATGATGGGCGCGGCGCAGCGTCTGTATGCCGACCTGGGCTTCATGGACATCGGGCCCTATACCCACAATCCGGTTCCGGGCGCGCGCTTTCTCGCCCTCGACCTCGCCGGAGCGCGGGCGACTAACGCCTGAGGTTCGAGATCCAGCGCATGTAGAGGCGATCCGCGGTCGCGGAAAGCTTCGCCAGGTTCTGCGGGATCTGCGACTGGATGGTGCGCGCATCCTGGACCGCGGGGCTGGAAAGGCTCTCGGCCACTTCATCCGCGGCGCTTTCGAGCCAGCTCGCGATCATCTCCGGCGTCATCTCGATGTGGCACTGCAGCCCGAGATGGCGATCGCCGACCACGTACGCCTGGTTCGCGCAGTGCGGTCCCGTCAGGATGCGCTCGCCGCCCGGCGGGATGCTGAAGGTCTCGCCGTGCCACTGGAAGGTGGTGAAGCCCGCGAGGTCCTCGCCGAACCAGCGGCGCGCGGTGGGCGTGTCCTCGATGCGCACCGGGTTCCAGCCGATTTCCTTCACCGGGTTCTTCTTCACCTCGCCGCCGAGCGCGCGCGACATGAGCTG
>DATLEL010000208.1:0-9289 GCA_035525255.1 Usitatibacter sp. | reverse complement strand
GTGAGCCGCTTGGCGACCGCCTTCAGGAGCTCGTCGCCCACGTGGTGCCCGAGCGAGTCGTTGATGGTCTTGAACCGGTCGAGGTCGATGAACATGAACGCGAAGCCGGTGTGATGGCGCGCCGCGTTGACGATGCCCTGCTCGAGGCGGTCGTGCAGCAAAACCCGGTTCGGCAGCCCGGTCAACGGGTCGCGCGTGGCGAGCCATTCGGCGCGCTCCTCGGCCACCTTGCGCTTGGTGATGTTGGTGGAAGTGCCGGTCATCCTTAGCGCCGCGCCGTCGGGGTCGCGCTGCGTGACCTTGCCGCGCCAATGCACCCAGATCCACTCGCCCGCCGCGTTGGGCACGCGGTACTCGCAATCGAATTCCTCCGCCACGCCCTTGGTGGCATTGCCGACGGCCACCCGGACGACTTCCCGGTCATGGGGATGGCTCCAGCGAAGCACCTCGTCGCCGGTGAAGGTCGACTCGCGCGGCGGGTCGCCCAGGAGCTTGGACCAGTTCTCGTTGAAGTAGACGCGGTTGCTGGCGAGGTCCCAGTCCCAAAGCGCCAGGCTCGAGCTGGCGAGCGCCAGGTCGAGCCGCTCCTTGGCGCGCACCATCTGCTGCTCGTTCCGCTGCCGCAGCGTGATGTCGCGCGCGACGCCGATCATGTAGATGCGGCCCGCCAGCGTGATGGGCCGCGCCGACAGGAGGAACGGCCTCACGTTGCCGGCACGGTCGAGCACCTCCGCCTCGAGCGACACCTCCTGCGAGCGCTCGAATACGTCGCGCATCGCGTCCTGCACCAGCGTGCGGTCCTGCGGGGAGATGAAGTCGGTCGGCTTCATCGAGCCTATCTCGGCATCGGAATAGCCGATGGCCGCGGCGAGCCCGGCATTCCAGCGCAGGATCACGCCGTCCGACGACACGAGGTAGAAAGCGCCGCTCAGGTTGTCCAGCACCGCGTCGGTGAGCTCGCGCTCGGCGGCGAGCTGGGATTCGGCCGCGCGGCGGCGCCGCATCTCGGCTTCGAGGCGCTCGCCGAGCGCCTCGGCGTCGCCGGCCGGGGCCGGGGCCATCACGCGCGCCGCTCCCTCCTGCTGCGCGTCGATGCGCGCCACGGCGAGGGACGCCAGGTTCAGCAGCGCGGTGCGCTCGCTCGGGCCGAGAGTGCGCGGCAGTGGATCGAGCACCGTGAGGGTGCCGACGGTGCTGCCCGCGGAGACGAGCGGCACGATGCAGATCATGCGGGCGCGCGGGCCCGCGGCGACCAGCGCATGCTCGCGCCATTCGCTCGCCGCCGCATCGCCGACGAAAAGCGGCGATCGTGCGCCGGTGGCGAGCGCGAGCGAACGATCGCCTGCGAGCTCCGCAAAGCTCACCCCGAGACGCGCCTTCAGGCGCTCGCAATCACCCTCGATGAACGAGATCCAGCCGATGGGCGCGTGGGCCGCCTCGAGCGCGCGCCGCACCAGCTCCTCCAGCACCGACTGCGGCACCTGCACCGGCGTCGCGGGCGCGGCACTCATGCGATCTCGCAGACCACGGGCGCGTGGTCGGAAGGACGTTCCAGCCTGCGGGGCGACGGGTCGATGGTGCAGGAGCGGCACACGGCCGCGAGCGCCGGCGACAGCAGCACGTGGTCGATGCGAAGCCCCGTATTGCGGCGGAACGATCCCAGGCGGTAGTCCCACCAGCTGAACGATTTCTCCGGCTGCTCGAAAAGCCGGAAGGCATCGACGAGTCCCACGTCCAGCAGCGCGCGCAGCGCCGCCTTCTCGGGCTCGCTGAAGTGGATCTGGCCCGCCCACTTCACCGGGTCGTGCACGTCGCGATCTTCCGGCGCGACGTTGAAGTCGCCCATCACGGCGGTCCGCGGGTGGCGCTCCAGTTCACTCGCGAGCCAGCCCGCGAGCGCCCGGTACCAGCCGAGCTTGTATTCGTACTTGTCGGAGCCGACGCTCTGCCCATTGGGGACGTAGACGCAGACGATGCGCGTCCCCTGGTATTCGACCGCGATCACGCGGCTCTGGGGGTCGGTGAAATCGGGAATGCCGCGGCACACGCCGGAGGCTTCGGTGCGCGTGAGGATCGCGACGCCGTTGTAGCCCTTCTGGCCATGGTGGACGGTGCAATAACCCGCGGCCTGCAGCTCCGCCGCGGGAAAGGTCGCGTCCTCGCATTTGGTCTCCTGCAGGCACACGACGTCGGGCGCCTGGACCTCGAGCCAGTCGAGCAGGTGCGGCAACCTCACCCGGAGCGAGTTCACGTTCCAGGTCGCGATCTTCACTCGCCGGGTTACTTGGGGTCGGCAGTCGCGGCGTCGGTCTTCGCGGGTGCCGCGGGCTCCATGACGGCGCGCGTCGGCGCCTGCCCCGGGAGGCGCTCCTTGGGATAGCCGGCGGAATCGAGCGCGGCGGACCACTGCCCCTGCTCGTATCCCTTGAGGGTGGACTCGCCCACCACCAGCACCGGGACCTCGAGGCCGCCGATCAGCTTTTTCAGCGCTTCCTGCGCCTGCGGGTTCGATTGCGCGTCGCGCTCGCTGAACGGAATGCCGCGCTTGGAAAGCAAGTCGCGGCCGGCAGTGCAGGCTTCGCCGCAGGAGGGCGCCGAGTAAAGCGTGACGGGGTTGCGCTTCATCGCCACCTGCACCGCGTACGGATAATCCTGGCTCGTATAGCCGCCGCCCACATTGCGTTGCGACGCATTCTGCGCATCCGCCGGCGGCGGCGTGTCCGAGAAGTGGACCTTGCCGTCCTTGTCGACCCAGCGGTAGACGCTCGTCTGCGCGAGCGCGGCGGTGGCCGCGAGCGTGAGGCAGCAGGCGATGGTGATCAGGCGATGCTGCATGGCTCTCCCCTAGGCCGTGGCAGTCATTCCATTATGCCGCAGGAGCGCGTCGATCTGCGGCTTGCGGCCGCGGAATGCGACGAAGGATTCCAGCGCGGGGCGGCTGCCGCCCGCGGCCAGGACCTCGCGGCGGAAGCGCGCGCCGATCTCGGGATTCAGCACGCCGCCCTCCTCGAACGCGCCATAGGCGTCCGACGAAAGCACCTCGGCCCACTTGTAGCTGTAGTAGCCCGCGGCATAGCCGCCCGCGAAGATATGCGAGAACTGGTTGGGGAAGCGGTTGTATGCGGGCGCGGGGACCACCGCCACCTGGCGGCGCACCTGGTCCAGCAACGCCATCACCCCGCCACGCCCCGCGGCCGCCTCGGCCGGGTCGAAGTCGAAGTGCAGGCGCATGTCGAACATCGCGAACTCGAGCTGCCGCACGAAGCCCATGCCGCTCTGGAAATTCTTCGCCGCGAGCAGGCGATCGAAGAGCGCGCGCGGAATGCGCTCGCCGGTCTCCACGTGGCGCGTCATCGGCGCCACCACGTCCCACTCCCAGCAGAAGTTCTCCATGAACTGGCTCGGCAGCTCGACCGCATCCCACTCGACGCCGTTGATGCCCGACACGCCGAGGTCCTCCACCTGCGTGAGGAGCTGGTGCAGGCCATGGCCGAACTCGTGGAAGAGCGTGCCCACCTCGTTGTGGGTGAACAGCGCGGGCTTCCCCGCCACCGGGGCGGAGAAGTTGCAGGTAAGGAAGGCGACCGGCGTCTGCAGGCGATGGCCCAGGCGCCGGCGGTTGATGGCGTCGTCCATCCACGCGCCGCCACGCTTCGCCTCGCGCGCGTACAGGTCGAGGTAGAACTGGCCGATGCGGTTGCCGCCGGCGTCGGCGATCTCGAAGAAGCGCACCGTGGGCTCGTAGGTCTCGGCGCTCGCCTGGCGGATCTTCACGCCATAGATGGTCTCGACCACGCGGAACATGCCCGCGAGCACCTCGTCCTCGGGGAAATACTGCTTCACCTCCTGGTCGGAGAAGGACTAGCGCTTCTGCCGCAGCTTCTCGCTCGCGTAGGCGACGTCGCTCGCGCGGAGCTCGGGCACCCCCAGCTCGGTACGTGCGAATTCGCGCAGCTCGCGCATGTCGCGCTCGGCGAAGGGTCGAGCGCGCCGCGCGAGGTCCTCGAGGAAGTCCAGCACTTCGCGCGGGCTCGCTGCCATCTTGGTGGCGAGCGACACCTCGGCGAACGAGCCGTAGCCCAGCACCCGGGCCTGCTCCTGGCGCAGCTCGAGGATGCGGGCGATGTTGGCGTCGTTGTTCCACTCGGGCTTGCCGAATTCCGATGCGCGCGTGACGAACGCGCGGTACATCGCTTCCCGCAGGGACGCGTCCTGCGCGTACTGCATCACCGGGAGGTAGCACGGCATGTGCAGCGTGAGCTTCCAGCCCTCGCGCCCCTCCTTGCGCGCGGCCTCGGCAGCGGTCGCCAGCACGTCGGCGGGGACCCCGTCGAGCTCGGAGACATCGGTCACGTAGAGCCCGAAGTCGTTGGTGGCGTCGAGGACGTTGTCCTGGAACTTGGCCGCGAGCTTCGCGAGCTCCGCCTGGATCTCGAGGAAGCGCGCTTTCTGCGGCGGGGGCAGCTCGGCGCCGCCGAGGCGGAAATCGCGCAGCTCATTCTCGACGTGCCGCTGGCGCGCGCGCGGGTACTCCTGGAACGCCGGCGAGGCGCGCAGCGCCTTGAAGCCCGCGTGCAGGCGCTGGTCCTGGCCCTGCTCGCTGAAATACTGCGTGACGTTCGGCAGCGCCGAGTTGTACGCGTCGCGCATGGCGGGCGAGTTCCTCACCGCGTTCAGGTGGCTCGCCTGGGTCCATGCGCGGGCGAGGCGCTCGTTCGCATCGTCGAGCGGCTCGACGAAACCCTCCCAGCTCGGCGCCGCATCGAGGGCGGCGAGCTTCTCGATGGTGGCGCGGCCGTCGGCGATCAGGCGCTCCACCGCGGGGCCGAGATGCTCGGGCCGGACCTCGGCGAAACGCGGCAGGCCGGAAAAATCGAGGAGGGGATTCGTCGTGGACGTCATGGAGGTGCTCCGAGCGTTCGGGCGCGGCTCGTGACCGCGCTCAGTTGCCGTGGATGGTGCGGCCGCCGGCGAGGGTACGCACGACGCGGCCGGTGAGCTCGAGCCCGCTGAAAGGCGTGTTCCTGCCCTGGCTCGCGAGGGCATTGGGTTGCACGATCCACGCACGCTGCGGATCGTAGAGACAGATATCGGCGTCGGCCCCCGGCGACAACGTGCCGGCGGATACGCCCAGCACACGCGCCGCGCGTACCGTCACCGCGGCCAGCGACTGCAACGGGGACAGGCCCGATTCCCGTCCCCATTGGAGCGTGAGCGGCAGGAGGAGTTCGAGGCCCGTGGCCCCCGGCTCGGCCTCGGCGAACGGTACTTGTTTCGCATCCTCGTCGACCGGGGTGTGGTCCGAACAGACCGCGTCGATCACCCCCTCGGCGAGCGCCCGGCGCAGCATGTCGCGGTCGGACGGGGCGCGCAGCGGCGGCGTGAGGCGGCAGTTGGCGTCGAAGTCGCCGATGTCGCGGTCGCAGAGATGCAGGTGATGCACGCCCACATCGCAGGTGATCGCGACACCGCGTGCTTTCGCTTCCTTCACCACCGCGATCCCGGCGGCGCTCGACAGCCGCGCGATGTGCACGCGCGCGCCCGTGGCCGACATGAGCTCGATGATCGTGCGCAGCGCCACCGTCTCCGCCACCACCGGGATGGGCGCCAGGCCCAGCCGCGTCGCGACCTCGCCCTCGTGCGCGACCCCGCCTCCCGCGAGCGCCGCATCCTCGGCGCGCAGCCACACCGTGAAGCCGAACGTCGCCGCGTAGTTCAACGCGCTGAAGAGCGTGCCGAGCGCGGGCAACGGTGCATTGCCCTGGGAGAACCCCACGCATCCCGCCGCGGCGAGCTCCGCCATTTCGGCGAGCCGCTCGCCCTTCAATCCCACCGTGAGGGCGCCCAGCGGGTGCACATGGCCATGGGCGAGGCTCACGGCGCGGCGCTTGAGCATGTCCACCAGTCCCGGCTCATCGAGCGGCGGATCGGTGTCGGGCGGACAGGCGAGCGTCGTGACGCCGCCCGCGGCTGCGGCGCGCAGCTCGCTTTCGAGCGTCGCCTTGTATTCGAAGCCCGGCTCGCGCAGCCGGGCGGAAAGATCCACCAGGCCCGGACACGCGACCAGGCCCTTGGCGTCTATCGTTTCGTCGGGACGGAATCCGTCGGGCGCTTTTCCGAGGGATGCGATCTTGCCGTCGGCGATGAAGATCGACTGCGCGCGATCGCTGCCGCTCGCGGGGTCGAGGACCTGCGCGCCGGCGATTTCGATCCTCATGCCTGGCTCCCCAGCATGGACATCACCGCCATGCGCACGGCGATGCCGAAGGTCACCTGCGGCAGGATGACGCTCTGGCGGCCGTCGGCCACCGGCGAATCGATCTCGACGCCGCGGTTCATGGGGCCCGGGTGCATCACGATGGCATCGGGCTTCGCGCGCGCGAGCTTCTCGGCGGTTAGTCCGTAGCACTTGAAGAATTCGCCCGCCGAGGGCAGCAGCGCGCCGTTCATGCGCTCGCTCTGCAGCCTCAGCATGATCACCACGTCGCAGCCGCGGATGCCCTCGGCCATGTCGTGGAAAAGCCGTACGCCAAGGCGCTCCACCGCGGCGGGGATGAGCGTCTTCGGCCCGATCACGCGCAGCTCCGGCACGCCAAGGGTTTTCAGGGCGTGGATCTGCGAGCGCGCGACCCGCGAGTGCAGCAGGTCGCCCACGATCGCCACCGTGAGGTTGGTGAAATCGCGCTTGTAGTGGCGGATGGTGTACATGTCGAGCAGGCCCTGGGTCGGGTGCGCGTGGCGCCCGTCGCCGGCGTTGATCACCGCGACCCCGGGCTTCACGTGCTTCGCGATCAGGTGCGCGGCGCCCGACTGCGAGTGGCGCACGATGAACATGTCGGCGTCCATCGCCTGCAGGTTCCAGACCGTGTCCAGCAGCGTCTCGCCCTTGGTGGTCGACGAGGCGCCGACGTTGAGGTTGATCACGTCGGCCGAGAGCCGCTTGGCGGCGATCTCGAACGTGGTGCGGGTGCGCGTGGAATTCTCGAAGAACACGTTGAAGATCGACTTGCCGCGCAGCAGCGGCACCTTCTTCACGTCGCGCTCCGAGACCGAGACGAATTGGTCGGCGGTGTCGAGGATGTGGCGGATCAGCTCCGCGGGCAGCCCTTCGGTGGTGAGCAGGTGGCGCAGCTTGCCGTCGGGGCCCACCTGCAGGCTCGCCTTGTGGTTCACTTCTTGGCCCTCTTCATCGACGCGAAAGCGAGCTTGCCGCCCTCGTTGGAGAGCACCAGCTCCTCGTCCGCCGGCACCTCGATCTTCGCCGCGCTGAAGTCGGGCGCCATGGGCAGCTCGCGGCCGCCGCGGTCGGCGAGCACCGCGAGGCGCACCGCCTTCGGCCGGCCGAAGTCGAACAGCTCGTTCAATGCGGCCCGGATGGTGCGCCCGGTGTGCAGCACGTCGTCCACCAGGATGATCTCGCGGCCGTCGACGTCGAACGGGATCTGGCTGCGGCGCGACTCGCGGTGCAGGCCGATGCGGCCGAAATCGTCGCGGTGCAGCGTGACCGCGAGGAATCCCAGCGGTGGCTCGATGCCGAGCTCGGCGTGCAGGCGCTCGGCCACCCACGCGCCCCCGGTATAGATGCCGATCAGCGCGGCACGCGGCTCGAGCTTGCCGCGCATCTGAGTCGCGAGCTCCGCGGCCAGGCGCTCCGCATCCGGCAGCGCCCTCACCGCGCGCTACCTTCGACCCGCAGGGTGTCGAGGAAGCTTTGCAGGATGATGGTCGCCGCCATCATGTCGATGTCGGTCTTCTTGCCGGCGCGCGTGCGCGTGCCGCGCAGGTCCGATTCCGCTGTGGCCGAGGAGAGCGTCTCGTCCACGAACACCACCGGGACGCCGTAGCGCGACTCCAGGCGCCGCGCGAATTTCTCGGCGAGCTTTGCGATGGCGTGCTCGCTGCCGTCCGCGTGGCGCGGCACGCCCACCACGAACGCCGCGGGCTTCCATTCCTCCACCAGCTTGCCGATGGCCTCGAAGCGCGGCGCGGTGGCGATCTCCTCGATGGCGGCGAGGGGGCTCGCGATGCCGGTCGCGGTCTCACCGACGGCAATGCCCACGCGCTTCTCCCCGAAGTCGAAGCCGAAGACCGTGCCGGAAACGCTCGCCATTACGCGTGTCCCGCCTCCTCGGAAAGGTTGACGGTATTCACGCCAAGCGCATGCATCGCCGCGTCGTACCTCGCTTCGGGCGGCACGTTGAAGATCAGGTCCACGTCGGCCTGCACCGTGAGCCAGCCGTTGCGGCCGATCTCGTCCTCCAGCTGGCCGGGCGCCCAGCCCGCGTACCCAAGGGCCACCAACTGCTCGCCCGGGCCCTTGCCCTTCGCCATGGCTTCCAGGATGTCGCGCGAGGTGGTGAGGCCGAGGTCGCCGACGGGGAGCGTGGACTTCCACTCGCCGACCGGACGGTGCAGCACGAAGCCGTGGTCCACCTGCACCGGGCCGCCGAAGAACACCGGCTGCTCGCCCAGCTCGCCCTCGGTGAGCGGGATCTCCACCTGGCGCATGAGGGTCCCGAGCGTCACCTCGATGGGGCGGTTGACCACGATGCCCAGCGCACCGCGCTCGTTGTGCTCGCACACGAAAGTGAGGGTCCGGGAAAAATTGGGGTCCTGCATCGCCGGCATGGCGATGAGGAAGTGGCGGGTGAGGTTGATCGTTTGCATGGGCCACCGGTCGCGTATTTTAATCCTTCGCGGGATTTGGCTCAAATGACCCCGGGAGGTTCCTCGCCGCGGCATCCTGCACGCGCGCGACTTCCGCCGCGACCGGCGGTTCGACTTCCTCATCGTCCGTACTGCGAACTACGAGCCCGCTACCTCGCGCGTGACTAGCGGGACGCGAGCAGGCGGTGCACGGCGGCTACGCGCTCTGCGCCCACCTTGCAGTCGACCTTCACCGGCGCTCCCGGATATTCCGGCGCGAAGTCGGTGTACGTGTAACCGTGGATCGGCTTCAGGCGGCGCACGAACTGCACGTAAGCCTCCGGGCTGTCCGCCAGCCGGTCGCAGTAGCGCTGGTATAGATTTGCGTGGAACGTGCGCTCCGGCGCGGGGGAGGCGCCCAGCGCCGCGCCTGCGGCGAACGAGGCGGCCAGGGTGAAAGCGAGCAGCGTGGTCTTCATCGCGTCATCTCCTCGAAAGAGTCGGAAAGCAACGCATCCCACGCTACGGCAGCGGCGGCCGCCTGTCTGTCACGATGGGTATCGCTTCGTCGCCGCGCTTACCAAAGGATTGCCGCGAACCGCCCGTATTGCGTGTGTGTGCCGGACGTTGCGCGCAGGTAACC
>DATLEL010000041.1:0-3534 GCA_035525255.1 Usitatibacter sp. | reverse complement strand
GGCGTCCATTTCGAGATCGTCTACGGCATCTCCGGAAACCAGCGTGCGTGGTACGACAACGCCAACGCGGCCCGCCTCGGCTATCGCCCCCAGGATGACAGCGAGGACTATGCCGACCAGGTGCTGCGCGACGAGAAGCAGCCCGCGGACGCGCGAGCCGAGGTGTTCCAGGGCGGCAGCTTCGTTTCCGTGGAGGTAGGAGGGGATCCCAACAAGCCGCTGGTTCCGCGGTGAGGACGCTGGGGCGCGTCCTCGCGTCGGTCGTCCTGCTGCTCGCCGTCGCCGCGGTCGGCGCCTGGCTCTACCTGCAGCGCTCGCTGCCGCAGCTCGACGGCCAGGTCGCGGTGCGCGGCATCGCGGCCGCGGTCGAAGTGGTGCGCGATAGCGAGGGCGTGCCGCACGTCTTCGCGGCGAGCGAGCGCGACGGCTGGTTCGCGATGGGCTACCTGCACGCGCAGGACCGGCTGTGGCAGATGGAGCTGCAGCGGCGCCTGGCGCAGGGGCGCATCGCGGAAATCCTCGGCGAGCGGGCCTATGACACCGATCGCTTGATGCGCACGCTCGGCCTCGCGCTGGTCGCGCAGCGCATCGTCGCGCGCCTCGATGCGCAGACCGTGGGCCTGCTGCAGGCGTACGCGGATGGCGTCAATGCGTTCCTCGCCGCGGATCCCGTGCTGCCGGTCGAATTCCATGCGCTGCGCGTGAAGCCCGCGCCGTGGCAGCCCGCGGACAGCGTGGCGTGGCTGCTGGTGATGTCGTGGGATCTCTCGGGCAACTGGCGCACCGAGCTCGGACGCATGCGCTACGCGGCGAAGCTCGGCCGCGAGCGCGCGGCGGAGCTGATCCCGCCCTATCCCGGCGACAGCGCGGCCCCGCTTCCCGATTTCCGCCAGCTCTATGCCGGCCTCGACGCCACCGCCGCAGGCCTGATCGCGCTCTCGCCCGGCGCGGAACAGGCGATGGGCTCCAACAGCTGGGTGGTCTCGGGCGCGCGCTCGGAAACCGGCAAGCCGCTGCTCGCCAATGACCCGCATCTCGGATTGCAGGCTCCGGCGCTCTGGTATCTCGCGCACGTGCAGACGCCGGAGGGCAATGTCGTCGGCGGGACGCTGCCGGGCCTGCCCTTCGTGGTGCTCGGCCGTAACGACCACCTCGCGTGGTCCATGACGACCACTAACAGCGATACCCAGGACCTCTACGTCGAGAAGCTCGCGCCGGGCGATGCCGAGAGCTACATGACTCCGGGCGGCAAGGCACGCTTCGATGTGCGCGACGAGGTGATCCGCGTGGGATCCGAGGAGCGGCGCATCCGCGTGCGCTCCACGCGGCACGGGCCGGTGCTCTCGGATGCGTTGAAGCCGCTCGCAGCGGCGGCGCCAAAGGGCTACGTGATGGCGCTCGCGTGGGCCGCGCTCGCGGACGATAACGCGTCAGCGCGAGCCGGCTTCGCGCTCAACCGGGCACGGGACCGCATCGCGCTCCTCGCGGCGGTGCGCGACTTCCACGCGCCTCACCAGAACATCGTATTCGCCGACCGCGAAGGGCATATCGGCTTCGTGGCGCCGGCCCGCGTGCCGGTGCGCCGCGCGGACAACGAAGCCATGGGGCGCCTGCCCGTGCCCGGATGGCTCGCGAAATACGACTGGCAGGGTTTCCTGCCCTTCGACCAGCTGCCCGCGCTGCACGACCCGGCGAGCGGACGCATCGTGACCGCGAACCACAAGATCACGCCGCCCGGTTACCGGCCGTTCCTGTCGGTCGATTGGTTCCTGCCCTACCGCGCCGAGCGCATCGAGGAGATGCTGGCAGCATCGCCCATGCACTCCCTCGAGAGCTTTGCGCGCATGCAGGGCGACACGACCTCCAGGCTTGCACGCGAGCTGCTGCCGGTCGCCCTTGCGGCGAAGCCTGCGACCGGGGAGGGGCGCGCCGCGCTCGCGCTGCTCGCCGGATGGAAGGCGGACACGCCCGTCGACGCGGCGGCACCGCTGGTGTTCGCCGCGTGGTACCGCGAGCTCACGCGCCTCGTCTACGCCGACGAGCTGGGCGATCTCTTCAACGAGTCATGGGAGCAGCGCGCGGGCTTCATGATCCCGGTGATGAAGGCGCAGCAGGGCTACGAGCGCTGGTGCGACGACGTGGCCACGCCGGCGAAGGAGACTTGCGCGATGCTCGCGGCGAAGGCGTTCGATCGCGCGGCGGTGGACCTGCGCGACCGCTTCGGCGAGGCGCGCACCTGGCGTTGGGGGAGCGCGCACGTCGCGGCGAGCGACCACCGCCCGTTCGGGTTCTTCCCGGTGGTGGCGAGGCTCTTCAACGTGGCGCCCGCCACGCCGGGAGATTCCTTCAGCGTGAACGTCGGCCACTACATCGTCCGGGACGAGGCGCGCCCTTTCGCCAACAAGCATGCCGCCAGCCTGCGCGCGCTCTACGACCTGGCCGACCTCGACCGCTCGCGCTTCATGCAGTCCACGGGGCAGTCCGGGAACGTGCTCTCGCCCTGGTACGACAATTTCGCCGCGCGCTGGGCGCGCGCCGAGTACATCACGATCCCCACCGCGCGGGGCCGGCTTGCGGCCCCGCACGTGCTCAAGCTGACGCCTACTGGTTCGTGAACGCCGCGTTCGGCGCGGTCAGGAAGATGCCGGCGATGCGGTTGGTGCCATCGGAGGCCACGGTCGCGCCGGCGGCGATGCCGATGGCGTTGCCGTTGTTGACGATGGTGTTGGACGCGAGCCGGATGATCGAGCCCGAGAAGGCGGCGTTCACCGAGGTGCCGGTGTTGAACGACATCGAGCTGTCCACCACCGTCACGTTGCCGCCGGGCCCGGAGGTCTGGATGCCCACGCCCGCGTTGTTGTTGACGACCGAATGCTTGACCATCACGTTCACCTGGCCGATGTTCGCCGTCTGCAGGCCGAAGTTGGCGGTGTTCTCGATGCGCACGTTGTCCAGCGTGGCGAAGATCGGCGAGGCGCCGGTCTCCAGGTGCACGCCGGTGAGGCAGTCGGTGATGTTCGTGTCCTTGAGCGTCAGCTGGCCGCCCACCGTCATGCGCACGCCCATCGCGCTGCCGCCACGGAAACCGTAGATCCGCACGTTCTCGAGCGTGAGGGACGCACCCTGGATGAAGTTCACGCCGATCGCGCCGGTGCCCGCGCCCTCGACCGCCAGGTTGCGCAGGATCACCTTTACGCCGGCGCCGTTCACGTTGAAGCCGTTGATGCCGCCCGAGGCGAGCGTGCCCGACATGTTGCCGCCGTCGATCGTGATCGACTTGGTGATGGTGAGCGTGCCGAATCCGCCTGGATCGAGTGCATTGATGATCCCGTCGGTCGCGGTCTTGGAGATGGCGCCCGCGAAGGTCTTGCATGGCGCGGTGCGGCTGCAGGGGTTCGCGTCATCGCCGACGCCGGAAACCCATGTGCGCGTGGCCTGGGCCATTGCGGGGCCGGCGACGACGAGGGCCGTGACGCCGGCGGCCAGCGCCGCGAGCAGCCTGTTGATCTGGTTCATTCTTTCTCCTCCTGGGGG
>DATLEL010000030.1:0-2295 GCA_035525255.1 Usitatibacter sp. | reverse complement strand
GACCTGGCAGGGCTCGAATGGGTTTGCGTCACGGTCGCCGCGCGGAAATCGCCGGACCCATGACACGATAGAACCGCATCTCCCCTGCGCACCGATTCGATCGGCTTGCGCGAGCCGTCGGCCATCGTGACGAGCGTTCCGCCCGGTACGCATTGATCGTCATCGCCCACCGCGAACACGCAACCATTCGATCCGGCGAGCATCTTGATCCACTTATATTGCAGCTTGTTGGTGTCCTGGAACTCGTCCACGAGGATGTAGCGGAAGCGGTTCTGGTAGTGCTGCAGCAGGTTGAGGTTCTGCGCGAGCGTCTCGAAGGTGCGCAGCAGCAGCTCGGCGAAGTCGACCACGCCCTCGCGGTTGCACTGCGCGTCGTAGTCGGCGTAGAACGCGACCATGCGGCGCGTGAACTCGTCGCCTGCCTCGACGGCATTGGCTCGCAGCCCGGCTTCCTTGCAGTTGTTGATGAAGTTCTGCAGCTGCCGCGGCGGAAATTTCTCCTCGTCCATGGCCTGCGCCTTGGCGAGCCGCTTGATGAGCGATTGCTGGTCGCCGGAGTCGAGGATCTGGAACAGCTGCGGCAGGTCCGCCTCGCGGTGATGCGTGCGCAGCAAGCGATTGCAAAGGCCGTGGAACGTCCCAACCCACATGCCGCGCGTATTGATCGGCAGCATGGCGGAGAGCCGCGTCAGCATTTCCCGCGCGGCCTTGTTGGTGAAGGTGACGGCGAGAATCCCGTTGGGGCTCACCTGCCCGGTCTGGATCAAGTGCGCGATACGGGTGGTGAGGACGCGGGTCTTGCCGCTTCCGGCGCCGGCGAGGATCAGCGCGCACTGCCGCGGCAGCGTCACCGCCTGGAGCTGCTCGGGATTGAGGTTGTCGAGGTACGAGGACATCGGAATTACGTGAGGGTGCGACCCTCCATTTTCCACGATTCCGATGGCGGGACGGTCCGAAATCCCCGATTTGCCGGCCAAAAAAAGGGGGCGCCCTCAGGCGCCCCTCAACTGTCTGCCCCAACTGCATGTCTCGCCAGAAATAGACGGGACACTGGATCGACCGCCCCCCTCCGGGGAAAGTTCCTCAGCGCATCGGCAGCACCTTGGGCAGGGTCACCCCCGGGATCGTGCGCAGGCCAGCCATGAGCGCGCGGGCCTGGTCTTCGCTCGCCAGGTTCGGCACCTGCACGTTGAAGAAGCCCTCCGCCTCGACGATATCCGCCGGGTAGCCCGCGGCCCGCAGCCGCCGCTGCATCGCGCGAGCCGAGTCGCGCTCCGCCGAGCGCGCCGCGAAGACTCGCCACTCGCCGCCCACGCGTGCCGCGGCGCCCTTGGGGTCGATCTCGGTTTCCTTCGACCAGATCTCCAGCTGGCGCGCATCGATCTTGGCCACCTGCGGCTCGCCGTCGCGCGGCTTCTGGTAGAAATCGAGCGGCTGCTCGAGCGTCGTCGCGGGGTGCCCGGCGGCAGCCACGCTCACGCGTCCTTCGATGAGGCATACCAGGTCGCGCTCCTCCGTGGACTTGCCCCACACATCGGTGCCGCGGATTCCGGCAGTGACGTTCTTGACCTTGATGGAGATATCGCGGCCGCGCACCTTGCCCAGCGCCTCGGTGGTGAAGCGGAAGGCGCCTGTGAGCACCGCGAAGGCGGCGCGGTACACGCCGCGATCCTCGGCGCGCTCGATCACGAACTGCGCGTTCTCGCCCAGCTTGACCGCGCTGCCCTCGGAAAGCCTCAGCTGGACGCGAGCGTTGCCGCCGGTGCGCAGCCGGTCCTGGCCCTGCAGCACCGTGCCCGGCGAGAGCGGCACCGCGCGCCCGCCGCGCTCGAGCCACGCCGGGTATTGCACCGCTTCCACCGTCACCGTTTGCGCGAGCGCGCAACCCGTTGCGGCGAGCCATGCGAGGGCGAATGCCGTTGCCATCCTTGCCATGCCCCGAAAATGCACCAGACTGCGCGTCAAATCAAGGGGTTGGACCCATGCGCCTGCTATAATTTTTCGATGCAACCCCAATACCAACCGCGCGCCATCGAGCCCGAAGTGCAGCAGGAGTGGGCGGCGACGCGCGCGTTCGTGGCACCGGACCAATCGCCGAAGCCCAAGTACTACTGCGTCTCCATGCTGCCGTACCCCTCCGGCAAGCTGCACATGGGGCACGTGCGCAACTACACCATCAACGACGCGCTCTACCACTTCAAGCGCATGAAGGGGTTCAACGTCCTCATGCCGATGGGCTGGGATGCGTTCGGATTGCCCGCGGAGAACGCGGCGATGGCCAACGGCGTGCCGCCG
>DATLEL010000025.1:0-4886 GCA_035525255.1 Usitatibacter sp. | reverse complement strand
CCTCGCCTCGCAGAAGGTGATCGACCTGTTCCTCGACG
Organism: Usitatibacter sp.; assembly: GCA_035525255.1. Lineage (GTDB taxonomy): Bacteria > Pseudomonadota > Gammaproteobacteria > Burkholderiales > Usitatibacteraceae > Usitatibacter. The sequence continues at coordinate 4,848 of DATLEL010000025.1, read as the reverse complement.
AGGAATCCGACGCCCTCACCCAGCTCACCGACTTCATCAAGAAGCCGATCTCGATGCAGGTGGAGACGGCGTATATGCAGGAACAGTACGACGTGATCCTGGTTTAACCGTGGCTGGATTCCCGCCTACGCGGGAATGACGTCACTTCTGCGGGATCCCCGAAAGAATCCGCTTCGCTTCCTGGAGCCGCCAGATCGAATCGTCGATCCGCTGGGTGGCTTCGGCATCGAAGGCCGAGGGTTCGGGCTTCGCGGGCGGAGGCGCCGGCGTTGGCTCGGACTTCATCTCGGGGTCCAGTTGCTGCGTGGCCTCGGGATCGAACGCAGGGCCCGGCATCGTGGACAGGCGCTGGGTGTGCTCCGCTCCCGGCGGCAGCTTCTGCGTCGCCATCGGGTCGAATTTCGGCGCCGCGACATCGAGCTTCTGCGTGTCCCCCGGATTGAGCTTCTGCGTCGCCATGGGATCGAACGCCGGCGCCGGCTTGCCCATGTTGAGCGACGCGAACAGGTCGTCGGACACCATGGGGGCCGCCGGGGCGGGCGCGGGCTTGGGGGATTGGGTCCCCGCCTTCGCGGGGACGACAGCCGCGGTCGGACGAGCCGTCCCCGCTGCTGCTGTCGCCTCGAAGCTCGACAGCTTCGTCGTCTGCATGAACTCCACCGGCACCGGATCGGCGCGGGGGATGGTGGCAGTCGGGTCGTCGCCGAGCCCCGCGCGCGCCTCGTGCGCGGTCACGCGGGCGATGAGCCCCTCGATCATCTCGCGCTGCTTGCGCAGGTCCTGCTCGGCGGCCTTGAGCATCGCCATCTGCTCGTTGATCGACGTGGTCTTCTCGTTGATCTTGGCGAGGTTGTCCAGCCGCGACTGAAGCTGCGCCTTGTGGTCCTTGATCTGCACTTCGAGCGGCAGGGTCACCGCCTGCAGCCAGCGCTCGGTCTGGATCTTGGAGTCGGTGAAGATGGCGCGCGCCTGGTTCACCAGCGTGCGGTAGAACTTCTTCACCAGGAAGTGCTTCTCGGTGGCGATGATGTTGACCGGGTCGCGGGCGAAGGCTTCGGTCTCGTGCACCAGCAGCTTCAGCTTGGTGCGATGCGGGTCGAGGTCGAGCGACGGCACCGTCATCTTCTGGAAGGCGAATTTCTCGATGAAGGTGTTGTAGACGCCCTGCATCAGCTTCTTCATGTCCTCGGAAGCGGCGAAGACGCTCTCGAAGTCCTGGCTCATGACCCGCACCAGCTCGTTCATGCCGCGCTGCAGGCCCATCGTGGTCCACGAGTCCTCGATCGCCTTGGCGCTGATCTCGAGCGCGTGGTCGAGCTTGCCGGGATTGAGCATGTCCACCAGCGCCGTCTTCTTGGCGCTGAACTTCTGGTGGTTCACCTTGTACTCGGTGAGCGCGGCGTTGTACGCGTTCTTCTCCGCGGTGATCTTGCCCCACAGCTTGGTCACCACGTCGCGGCTCTTGCCCACGAGGCCGTTCAGCTCGGCGATCTCGGCCTGGTTCGCCTGCTGGCGCTTGGCGACCGAGGCGCGCGACGAATTCATCATGCCCCCGATCTCGCTCACCACCGCCCTGCAGAGGATCTGGCGCTTCATCGGGACGATCTCGTCCGCGAGGTACTTCTCGAGGTTCTCGATGCCGCTCTTCTTCACCAGGCCCACGTCCTCGCGGATCTTGCCGAGGAGGCCCTTCTGCGCCGAGATGGGGAAGATGCGCTCGCGCGGGATGTGCAGGTGCTGCGAAGTCGTATCGACCATGCGCGCGATAGCCTTGTCGATCTCGGCCGGCGTCTTCAGCTCGTCCCACATCAGGTCGACCTTGTTCAGCACCGCGATCTTCTGCGGCAGGCCCGGGCGTACGTAGCGGTCCCAGATTTCCAGGTCGCTCTTGGTGACGCCGGTGTCGATCGACAGGAGGAAGAGGATCGCGTGCGCGTTGGGCACGGTGCTCACGGTGAGCTCCGGCTCCATGCCCAGGGCGTTCAGGCCCGGGGTGTCGAGGATCGACAGGCCGTTGGTGAGCAGCGGGTGGGGGTAATTCACCATGGCGTAGCGCCAGGCCGGGACTTCAACCAGCTCTTCCTCGCCCGGCAGCTCACCGTCCTCGTTCACCATCGGCGACAGGCCGAGCATCCGGGCCTCGAGGGCATAGACCTTCTTTGTGTCGGCGAGGGCCTTGAGGGCCTTCTTCATGTCGGCGGCCGAGTTCACGTTGAGGCGGACCTTGCTCCACTCCACCGGCATGTTCTTCAGCTGCGAGATGGACTCGTCGCGGTAGCGCGTCTCGACCGACAGGAGCTTGAGGTACGGCTCCTCCGCGGGGTCATGGAAGATCTCCGTCGGGCACATCGTGGTGCGGCCGACGTCGGAGGGCAGCAGCCGCTCCTTGAAGCTGGAAAAGAAGAGCGCGTTGATCAGCTCCGACTTGCCCCGGGAGAACTCCGCCAGGAAGGCCAGCATCAGCCGCCCCTTGTTCAGGTTCTCGAGCAGGTCGTAGAAGCGGATGGATTGCTGCACGTCCAGCTGCTGGTTCGACTCCAGCCAGTCGTGGTACGCGTGCACCGCCCGGGTCAGCTCCTCCCGCCACAGGTTGTACCGGGCGATCTCGGTCTCGAAACGGGTGGTCGATGCGGCATCCATGCGCGAAGGCGGCCCCAGGTTGGTCTGGAGTCAGTGTATCCGTTTTTTGCCAATTCTATGAGTGACTTGGCGCTGCGAAGGACCACAAATGAAACACCGCCGGGAGGCGGTTTGGGGGCCTAGGCGAGGCTGGACAAGCCCGGGGAGCGGCGGGCGCGCCGCAGGGTCGCGAATCCGCCCATCCTGGAGCGCGGGCGCAACCCACCGGCCCCGGTCGCGGAGGGGCGCGAGCCGCTGCCTTCGACCTGGCGGGCGATCTCCAGGAAGCGTAGGCGCCAGGTGGCGCGGCGGTCTGAGGGGAAGCGCATGTTCATGTAATGAAGACTATCGAGGCCCGGTAAAAGTTTCAGCGTCAGAGTACGCATGCTTGATGACGACTAGAAGACAGTCACCTGTGTTGCTGCACACAAACCCTCAGGCGTGGACGCTGGCGACGCTGGCGGCGACCGCAGTGGCGATGGAGGCGAAGAAGGCGAGGGTGACGGCGGTGAAGAAGACGGTGATCATTTGTGGCTCCTGGGTGGGTAGTGCGTTGTCGATGAGCGGACTTTAGGGGTACCGCTCACCGCACACGAGTCCAAAGCGACGAAATGCGGAAAATGCGGGTCAGGCGCCTCCGGACGCGGCCGTTTCGGTGCCATCGTCCGGGGGTCCTTCGCTGCACGGCATCTGGAATCGCGAGGGTCCGGGCAGCAGCAGCGTGCCGCTTTCCCCCGTGATGGCCAGGTAGACGTTGGAGGCCGCCACGATCGCAATCGGCAGGCCGATGGCGCCCAGCAGGGCGTATTCCTCGAAGAAGCCCATGGCTAGTCCCTCCCCGGGGTGGCTTCGTCCTGCGTGAAGGCAGCGGCCTGCAGCCACATCGGATCGGCCTCGAACCCCGGGACGCCGGGCCAGAAGCCCTGCGGACCGGGATCGGTGTCCTGGTCGTCGCCCCATGGCCGCGCATAGTCCGCGAACTGGAGCGCGTAGATCATCCGCGTGCGGTAAATGAAGTGCCGCAGGGCATCGGGCCCCTGCTCGGCGATCGCTTGCACCCGGGCTTCCAGCCCCGAGTAGGAATCAGCCGCTTTCACCATGGGCGTGCCGAGGGCGACGCTCGCGGCGATGGCGGCGGTGAGAAACAGACGGTCGTGGTCCATGATTGGCTCCCTGATGTTGTGAGGGAAGCCTAGGCGTGCTGTCACCGCCGGGCGACGGAATGCGCGCCCCGCGGGCGGCGCCGGATTCCGCGCCGCGACTGCCGAATATTCGTGACGCCGCTAGAGGAGCGCGCGCGACAGCATGCGCAGGGATTCCTGCTCGAGCAGCGCGACCGGGATCAGCAGGAGCAACTGCAGGAAGAGGAAGGCGAAGATCGGCGAGATGTCCACGCCGCCGATGAGGGGCAAAACCTTGCGGATCGGGCCGAGGATCGGGCGCGTCATGGCGTCGAAGAATGGCGCCACCGGGTGGTGCGTGCTGACCCAGGAGAGCACCGCCTGGATCAGGATCGACACCATGAAGACGTAGATCGAGAGGCGCACCAGCTGCACGAACGAAAAGAACAGCACGATGGGCAGCACGGCGGCCGCGTTCTCGAACGGGTTGTAGCCCTTCAGCGCCACCATGATCAGCTGCAGCGCGAACTCGAACAGCAGCGCGACCACCAGCGACGCGACGTCGATGCGGAAAAAACCGGGGATCACGCGGCGCAGCGGGCGCACGACGAAGTCCGTGAGCGCGATCGAGAATTGGGCGAACGGATTGCGCGTCGGCGCTCGCACCACCTGCATCCAGAATCGCACCAGTACCGCCAGGATGAACAGGTCGAAAAGCGCGTTGACGATGATGGAGACGGCGTTCGCGATCAAGCAGGGTCCTTTCCCAGGTCATCGCCCAGCTCGCGCGAGCGGTCACGGGCGGCTTTCACCGCATCGATGAAGCGCTGCTTCACTTGCCCGGCTTCCAGCACCTGGATGGCGCGTTCCGTGGTCCCGCCCTTCGAGGTCACCTGCGCGCGCAGGGCGGCCGGCTCCTCCCCGCGCTCGATGGCGAGCTTGGTGGCGCCGACGAAGGTCCAGAGCGCGAGCGAGCGGGACGCGCCCTCCGCGAGCCCCAGCTCGCGCGCAGCGCTCTCCAGTGCCTCGATTGCGTAGAAGACGTAGGCAGGGCCGCTTCCCGAGACCGCGGTGACCGCGTCCAGGTCCGACTCCTGCTCGAACCACA
>DATLEL010000023.1:0-2099 GCA_035525255.1 Usitatibacter sp. | reverse complement strand
GCCCGGCGCCTCGCCGCCGCGGGCATGAATACCGGCACGGCGGGCAACCTCAGCGCGCGCATGCCGAACGGCTACCTGATCACGCCCAGCGCCGTCGCCTACGAGAGCATGAGCCCCGAGGACCTGGTGTTCATGGGAGACGATTGGACCCATAGCGGCGGCCAGCGGCCCGCCTCGAGCGAATGGCGCTTGCATCGCGACATCTATCGCGCCCGTCCCGATATCCACGCGGTGGTGCATGCGCATTCCCCTTTCGCGACCACGCTTGCGTGCCTGAAGCGGCCGATTCCCGCGTTCCACTACGAGGTGGCGCTGGCCGGCGGGATCGATATCCCCTGCGCCGACTACGCCACCTTCGGGACGCAGCATCTCTCGGATGCGGCGGTCGCGGCACTGCAGGGGCGGAAAGCCTGCCTCCTCGCGAACCACGGCTCCATCGCCATCGGTCCGGGACTGGACGAGGCCGTCGGCCTCGCCGAGAAGGTCGAAGCCCTGGCGCGAATGTATTGGCAGGCGCTCCAGGTGGGCGAACCGGCGCTGCTGGACGAGGTCGAAATGGCTCGGGTGGCGGAGAGGTTCGCCGCCTACGGGAAGCCGATTCTTGCGCAGGATCAATGAGTCCCGGCCGGGGTAGGCCCAGTTTGGTGGCCCCCTGGGGTATTTGAGATAATCGACGTCCACCAGTGCCGGCGCATCCAAGAAGCCGGCCGTTCCGGAGGAGCTCCATGCACGCCCAAGCCGCCCCCGTCCGCGGAGGCCCGCCCAGCCGCAACCAGAAGCTGTTGAAGTGGGTCGACGAGGTCGCCGCCCTGACCCAGCCCGACCGCATTCATTGGTGCGACGGCTCGGACGCCGAATACGACCGCCTGTGCGGGGAGCTCGTCGCCGCCGGCACCTTCCGCAAGCTGGACGAGAAGCTGCGTCCCAATTCGTACCTCGCACTCTCCGATCCCTCGGACGTGGCGCGCGTCGAGGATCGCACCTTCATCTGTTCGAACACGAAGGAAGAAGCCGGCCCGACCAACAACTGGGTCGATCCCGCCGAGATGCGCAAGACGCTCGACGGACTCTTCAAGGGCTGCATGCGCGGGCGCACGATGTACGTCGTGCCTTTCAGCATGGGTCCGCTCGGCTCGCCCATCGCGCACATCGGCGTTGAGCTTTCCGATTCGGCGTACGTCGCGGTCAACATGAAGCTCATGACGCGCATGGGCAGCAAGGTGCTCGACGTCCTCGGCGACAAGGGCGACTTCGTGAAATGCCTGCACTCGGTGGGCGCGCCGCTCGCCGCCGGCCAGAAGGACGTCACCTGGCCGTGCAACAAGGATCACAAGTACATCGTCCATTTCCCGGAGACCAAGGAGATCATCTCGTTCGGCTCCGGCTACGGCGGCAATGCGCTGCTGGGCAAGAAGTGCCTGGCCCTGCGCATCGCATCGGTGATGGGCCGCGAGCAGGGCTGGCTCGCCGAGCACATGCTGATCCTCGGCGTGGAATCGCCCGAGGGCAAGAAGCATTACGTGACCGCGGCGTTTCCTTCCGCGTGTGGCAAGACGAACTTCGCGATGCTGATCCCGCCGCCGGCGTTCGAGGGCTGGAAGATCACGACGATCGGCGACGACATCGCCTGGATCAAGCCGGGCGAGGACGGCAAGCTGCGCGCGATCAATCCGGAAGCCGGCATGTTCGGTGTGGCGCCCGGCACGGGCTACGACACCAATCCGAACTGCATGGAAGCGATCAAGCGCGACACCATCTTCACCAACGTGGCGCTGACACCCGAGGGCGACGTCTGGTGGGAAGGCATGACCCGGGAACCGCCGCCGAAGCTCACCGACTGGACGGGCAAGGAATGGACGCCCGGCAGCGGACGCCCCTCCTCCCACCCGAATGCGCGCTTCACGGTGGCGATGTCGCAACTGCCGTCACTCGACCCCAATTGGGATGACCCGAGCGGCGTGCCGGTCGATGCGTTCCTCTTCGGCGGGCGGCGCTCGAGCACCATCCCCCTGGTGACCGAGGCGAAGAGCTGGAGCGACGGCGTGTACATGGCGGCCACGCTCGGCTCCGAGACCACGGCTGCGATCGTCGGCCAGGTG
>DATLEL010000019.1:0-4179 GCA_035525255.1 Usitatibacter sp. | reverse complement strand
TCGCTCGTGGGAATGGATCACGCCCGCGTAGAACTCGTACGACTTGACCACGCCGCCGGCGGTCACGTCCATCTCGCACACCATCACCAGGCGGTCGACCTCGGGCTTGAGCGAGCAGAGCTCGTTGGAGAGCTCCTCCGGCAGCATCGGGATCACGCGCCGTGGAAAATAGACCGAGTTGCCGCGCTCGTAGGCCTCACCGTCGATGGCATCCTTGGGCCGCACGTAGTGGCTCACGTCGGCGATCGCCACCCACAGCTTGAAGTTCTTGCCGCGGGCCTCGCAGTAGACCGCGTCGTCGAAGTCCTTCGCGGTTTCGCCGTCGATGGTGACGAACGGCAGCTTTCGCAGGTCGTGGCGGCCCTTGATGTCCTTGGCTCCCACCGTCGTGGGGAGCTTCTTCGCCAGATCCAGCACCTGCTTCGAGAATTCGTGCGGCAGGTCGTGCTTGCGCAGCGCGATCTCGATCTCCATGCCCGGGTCCGCGTAGTTGCCGAGGATCTCCAGCACGCGCCCGATGGGCTCGGCGTTCTTGCTGGGCTGCTCGACGATCTCCGCCACCACCACCTGCCCGGCTTTCGCGCCCTTCAGGCTGTCCGGCATCATCAGGATGTCCTGGCTGATGCGCTTGTTCTCGGCGATCACGAAGGCCACGCCCTGCTCGATGAAGAGCCGCCCCACGATCTTCTGGTTGGCGCGCTCCAGCACCTCGACGATGGAGCCTTCCTGGCGGCCGCGACGGTCGATGCCGGTGACTCGCGCCAGCACCACGTCGCCGTGCAGGACCTTGTGCATCTGCTTGGGGCCGAGGAAGAGGTCGTCCTTGCCGTCCTCGGGCTTGAGGAATCCGAACCCATCGGGGTGGCCGATGACCTTCCCCTTGATGAGCCCCGCCTTGTCGGCGATGAGCACGTGGCCGCGGCGATTGCGAAGCGTCTGCCCGTCGCGCTCCATGGCGGCGAGCCTGCGCTCGAAGCCTTCGCGCTGGGCGTCGTTCACGTCGAGGCGCTCGCGCAGCCGCTCTTCCGGAACCGGCACCCCTTCTTCGTTGAGGATCTCGAGAATCTGCTCGCGGGTGGGGATCTCCACCGCATGGGCGACTTCCATGCCCTTGGTTTTTCTAGACAATGTGTATGGCACCGGGTAAAATTTCGTTTTTCCGCGCCCAGATGGCGGAATTGGTAGACGCACCAGTTTCAGGTACTGGCGGGTAACACCGTGGAGGTTCGAGTCCTCTTCTGGGCACCAGGTTCTTGCGCGTTCTTGGCTGGAGAATCTGCTCGCGCAATCCCGTATTCTCTACGGAAACATGAGCAAACTCTACGACCAGCTGAAGAACGCGGCCAAGGCACGAGCAGAGGCCAACAGCGCCGCTGACCATCAGCCGCCCACCCTCCTCATGAACGCGCTGAAGCGCGCGGAGTCGGAGCGCGGCCGCGCGAAAGCCCAGGAGGAGCTCAAGGAAACCGCCGCCCAGGATCGCGAGGATCGCGATGCCACGCGGGCGCTGGAAGCGCGGGTGGAGGCCGAGCGCCACGCCACTCATGCGGCCCACATGCAGGCCGAGGTCGACCAGAAAGCCGCCCAGCAGTCCACGCGCCGCGCCGAGAGCGCGCGCCGCGCGCTGGAAGCCGCGCAGGCGCGGGGCGCCGCCGAAGCCGCGGCGGCCGCGGCCCACCGCGCCAAGGCCGAAGCCGAGGAGCGTGCCGTCGAAACCGAGCGCGCCAAGGTGCAGGCGGAGGAGGCCGCGCGCCTCATCGCCCTGGAGCGATCGGAAGCCGAGATGCAGGCCGTGTCGCGGGCGCGCCTGCGCGCCGAGCATGCGAGCGCCGCACAGCGCGCGGCACGCGAGCGCGAGCGCGCCGAGCGCGATTTGCAGAAATCCCTCGAGGCGCGCGAGCAGGAGGACCACAAGGCGGAAGTCGCCGCGCGCGCGCAGGCCGAGGCCGACCGCGCGCTCGCCGAGCGCATGCGCCAGAAGCACGAAGCCGAGCGCCGCTCCGCGGAAGCGGCGACCGCCCGCGCCGCCGCGGAGGAAGCCGCCGCGTTGCAGGCGCGCGAGCGCGCGCAGGTCGACACCGCCGCCGCCGCAACCGCGCAGCAGATGGCCGAGCTCGCCGCCGCCGCGGCCGCCAAGGCGCGCGCTGCCGCTGCAGAGCACGCCACCGCCGAGCGCGCGCTATCCGATCGCCGCCGCGCCGACGCCGAAGCCGCCGCCGCGATGGAGCAGCGCGCCGCCGCCGATCGCGAAGCCGCGGAGGCATCGCGTCGCCGGCAGCAGGAAGAGGCGCTCGCCGCGGAAGCGGCCAAGCGCCGTGCCGCCGCCGAGGAAGCCGCCGCGCTCGCGCAGCGCGAGAAATCGCAGGCCGATGCCGCCGCCGCCGCGACCGCGCAGCAGATGGCCGAGCTGGAATCCGCCACCGCCGCCAAGTCCCGCGCCGCCGCCGCGGAGCACGAGGCCGCGGAGCAAGCGCAGGCCGAGCGCCTGCGTGCCGAGTCCGAGGCGGCCGCCGCGCTGGAGGCGCGCGCAACCGCGGATCGCGACGCCGCAGAAGCCGCACGCCGGCGCGAGGAGATGGAAACGCACGCGATAGAGGCGATGCAGCGCCGCGTCGCCGCGGAACAGGCGGCAGCCGCGGCCTCGCGCGAGAAGCTGGAAGCTGAAACCGCCGCCGCGGCGCTCGCCGCGCAACGCGCCGACGCCGAGGCGGTCGCCGCCGAGAATGCACGCGCCTGGGCGGAACGCGCCGCCGAAGCGGAACGGCAGCGCGCCGAGGCCGAGGAACGCACCGCGCAGCTCGCGAAGGCGCGAGTGCAAGCGGAAGAGCGCACGCTGGAAGCCGAGAAGACCAAGCTCGCCGCGGCGCACCGCGCGCTGCAGGCGGCGGAAGAACGCGCCCGCGCGGACGAGCACGCGCTCGCGTTGCGCAAGGCGGGCGAGGAAACGCGCCGGTCGGTGCAGCTGGCGAAGGACGCGCGCGTCACGCTACGCTCCACCGGGCTGGCCACGAGGGTGCGCTCGCTGGGCGCCACGGCGGCCATCGTCATCGCGGTTGCGGTCGTCGCAGCCGGTGCCTACCTCGGCTTGCAGCGTGCCAGCAGCCCCGCGACCGCCGTGCCTGCGGGCCTCAAGCTGGATCAACAGCTCGACCTCACCCGAATGGGTGCCGCAGCACGATCGTCTCTTCCCGGTCCGGCCCCGTCGAAATGAGCGCGATCGGCGCCTCCACCAGGGCTTCCAGGCGCTTCAGGTAGGCCTGCGCGTTCTTCGGCAGCTGGTCGAAGGACTTCACGCCCACGGTGCTTTCCTTCCAGCCGGGGTGCTCCTCGTAGACCGGCGCGCAGATGGCGAGCGCCTCGGCGCCCACCGGCAGGATGTCGCGCTTGTCGCCGTTCACGTCGTAGCCCACCGCCACGCGCACGACATCGAGGCCGTCCAATACGTCGAGCTTGGTGATGCAGATCCCCGAGAGGCCATTGATCTGCACGGCGCGCTTGAGCGCGGCGGCGTCGAACCAGCCGCACCGGCGCGGACGCCCGGTGACCGAGCCGTACTCGTTGCCCCTCACGCGCAGGTGCTCGCCCACTTCGTCGTCGAGCTCGGTCGGAAACGGTCCCGAGCCCACGCGCGTCGCATATGCCTTGGCGACGCCGAGGATGTAGTGCAGCTGCCCGGGCCCGACGCCAACGCCCGCGGACGCCTGGCCGGCGACGCAGTTCGATGACGTCACGTAGGGATAGGTGCCATGGTCCACGTCGAGGAGCGCTGCCTGCGCGCCCTCGAAGAGGATGCTCTTGCCTTCCTTGATGAGCGCGTTCACCTCGCGCGAGACGTCGGCCACCATCGGCTTCAGCAGGTCGGCGAGCGCCAGCGTGTCGTCGAGGGTCTTCTGGAAGTCGACGGTTTCCGCCTTGAAGTAATTGCGCAGAACGAAGTTGTGATAGTCCAGCACCTCGCCCAGCTTCGCCGCGAAGCGCTCGCGCGTGTAGAGGTCCTGCATGCGGATGGCGCGCCGGGCGACCTTGTCCTCGTACGCCGGCCCGATGCCGCGCCCGGTGGTGCCCAGCTTCGCCTCGCCCTTGGCACGCTCGCGCGCCTGGTCGATGGCGACGTGGTGCGGAAGGATCAGCGGGCAGGCTTCCGAGATGCGCAGCTGCTTCGCCGCGTCGATGCCCGCC
>DATLEL010000010.1:0-29743 GCA_035525255.1 Usitatibacter sp. | reverse complement strand
GCGCTCGCGGCGCGCTGGATGGACATCACCGGGCCGGCGGGACTCGTCTGGGGCAGCGACTGGCCGTGGACCTCCTTCGAGGACCGCAACGACTATCGCCGGTTGCGCGAAGACCTGGGCCGATGGGTCGGGACCGCGCTGGCTCCGGCGATCCTCTGGGATAATGCGGCGCGCCTCTACCGCTTCTGAAAGACCCGCCGTGTTCGTCCATCCGCAGTTCGATCCCATCTTCTTCAGCATCGGTCCCGTGGCAGTGCGCTGGTACGGCCTCATGTACGTGATCGCGTTCGTCGCGGTCATCGTGCTCGGCAAGCATCGCGTGCGGCGCGGCCTCGGCCGCGGACTCGAAGTAAAGGACGTGGACGACATGCTCCTCTACGGCGTCCTCGGCACCATCCTCGGCGGGCGACTCGGCTACGTGCTGTTCTACAAGCCCGCGTACTACCTCGATCATCCCGGCGAGATCCTGCAGATCTGGTCCGGCGGCATGAGCTTCCACGGCGGCTTCATCGGCGTGATGCTGGGCATGTGGCTCTTCTGCAGGCTGCGCAAGCACCCGTGGCTCTCGACGATGGACTTCATCGCGCCGCTGGTGCCGTTCGGCCTCGCGGCGGGGCGCGTCGGAAATTTCATCAATGGCGAGCTGCCGGGGCGGCCCACCACGGTGCCGTGGGGAATGTGGTTCCCGCAGGTCGATCCCACCCCCGTGTACCGGCACCCCTCGCAGCTCTACCAGGTGGCGCTCGAGGGATTGCTCCTGTTCGCGCTGCTCTGGTTCTACTCGCGCAAGCCGCGCCCCGTCGGCGCCGTCTCCGGCGCGTTCCTCGTGGGCTACGGCACGCTGCGCTTCATCGCCGAGTTCGCGCGGCAGCCCGACGACTTCCTCGGCCTGCTCGGCTTCGGCCTGTCGATGGGACAGTGGCTGTCCCTGCCGATGGTGCTCGCGGGCATCGCCATGATGACCTGGGCCTACCGGAAAAATTAGCGCGGCAGCGGGATTCGAAGAACGGTGGGCTTGGGAACAGTGTCCGGATTGGCGATGACGCCGTCGGCGCCGAAGCTCTCGACGCCGGTGGCGGCGAGGAGGAAGAAGCCGTGGTCGGTGATGGCCAGCGTGGTGGGCTGGTCGAGGGCGTTGTGGTGATGCGAGAGCAAAGTCCTCACGCCGGTGATGCTGTCGCCGTCCGCGGCGAGCTGGATACGGATCACGCGCCCGGGATTGGTCACGTTCTGGACGCCGATGAGCTCGCCTTGCCACGCGTACAGGCCGTCGATTGCGGCGATCGACTCACGGGTGCGATTCTCGAGTCGCTTCACGGCGCCGCTCGCGATGTCCATCACGGCGAGGCCGGTGGAATGCGCGATGTAGAGCCGCCGCCCATCGGGGGAGGCGGCAAGCCCGTTGCTGCCGCGCACCTGGCCCGCCTTCAGCAGCTCGCGCGAAGGGCCCGGGCCCTTCACGGCGATCTCGTACACGGCGCCGCTGGCGGAATCGGATGCGAATACGCGCCCACCCGCCGCCACCGCCACGTCGTTCAACTGTTGCGCGCCCGCGATCTCGTAGCGCTCCACGCGCCGCCGCGAATCGATGTCGTAGGCGAACACGGCGTTGCGCGGTTGCTTGCGGCCCTCGGTCGTGAGCGCGTTGGTGCTGACCACATAGAGAAGCCGCCGCGGCGCGTCCACCGCGAGCCCCAGCACCGCATCGAGGCCCGGCCCGGCGACGAAGTCCGCGACGCCGCCGTCCTCGCCCACTCGCACCACCTTGCGTTCGGCGATGCTGCCGACGAAGAAGCTTCGTGACGGCCGGTCATACGCGATGCCCTCGGGCACGAGGCCGCGGTCCTCGAGCGTGAACGCGGTGGGTGCGTAGTCGAGCCGCGGCAGCTTCGCCTCGAGCCGCGAGCGGACTTCCTGGAAGGCGGTGTCGCCCCACACCTTGGTGAAATCGTGGCGCTGCGGCAGGAAGCCTTCGCCGAATTCCTCCACGCGCTCGAGCGCCTTCACCGAAGCCGCGCGGTCGCCGGCCGCCGCCTGGAAGCGCGACATGAAGAACCAGAGTGTCGCATCCGTGGGACGCTGCTGGAGGAGCCCCTCGATGGAGGCGATGGTGCGGCGCGCATCCTCGACATCCTGCTGGGCGAACGAGACGAGCGAGCAGCCGATCAGGGCCGCGGCGAGCAGTGCGCGCATTGCGGGATTCCAAAAAAGAAAGAGATCGGGGTCAGACCCCGATCTCCATTGTTGCAGATCGCGAGATCGGGGTCTGGCCCCCGAATTCGCTAGCGCGGGTGGTGCTCGCGGAAGTCGCGGCCGCCGATGAGGCGCGGGGGGGCCACCGGGTCGAAGTCCGCCCATTCGCCGTTCGCCCACATCCCTTCGGCACGCTCCACCTGGTGCGCGCCGCATTCCTCGAAGATGCGGATCACTTCGTCGGCGGAAACGGAGCCCGCGTCGACATTCACGGCCACCATCGCTTCGGCGGGGCGCACGTCCTCGTGGTCCGGCTGCGACTCGCCGCTCACCTCGCCCAGGCCGCCCACCAGCGAGCCGGTATAGCCGCCGACGCCCGCGCCGGCGGCGATGCCCGCCGGCCCCAGCAACGGCGTGGCGACGACACCCACGGCAACGCCCACCGCCGCCCCGATGGCGGCGCCGGTCGTCGCACCCTTTTCGGCGTGCTTCGCACCCGGCGACTCATCGCGGTCGCCGCCGATGGGCGTGCGGTCGTGCTCACCGGGCGGATTCACGCGGAACTCGCACAGGTTCTCCGCCACGATGCCCGCCTCGCGCAGGCGCGCGATCGCCGCCTGCGTCTTGCTGTAAACGTCGAACCCGCCTGCGATGATGGTCGTCATGGTTGTCGTCTCCTCGAACGTTAGAAGCGGACTTGCACACCCGCGGTCAGCATGTCGATGTCGCGGCGGCCGCCGACGAAGTCGAGCTTGTAGCGATCCCAGTCGGCGCGGATCTGCACCGTGGGCGTGACCGCGAAGGTGGCGCCGGCACCGTAGGTCCAGCCCCAGCCGTTTCGATCGCCGCGCGCGGAGAAAGTGTCGTTCAACTGCGTGGTCACGTCGGTGCGCGCATAGAGCCCGCCGATCTTGCCGAAAGCTGCGAAGCGCGAGCCGATCGGGCCGCCGACGGTAAGCGTGAGGGGCACCGCCCATGCATTGGTGTCTCCGCCGTTGGTGCGGATGCGGCCGAAATCGGTGTAGCCGAACTCGAGGCCGACGACCGGGTTGATCTGCCCGCCGGCGTAGACCTTCCAGCCGGTGTCCTTGGTGTCGCATTCGAACAGCGTCACGGTGCGCGCGCAGTCGGTGCGGAACTTGGATTGGCCGCCGCTCGCGCCGATGTAGCCCCAGAAGTCGCCTCGCCAGGGGGCGCGATATTCGGATTGCGCGAACGCGTTGCCGGCGCCCATGAAGCCCAGGGCCGCCGTGGCGATGATGAGATGTTTCCGATTCATGTTGCAGTCTCCAGTGTCATTGCAGGAACACACCCCAAAGAGCCACATCACCGTAGGAAAACCGGAGACGACTCAGGGGTTTGCGTTCCGGTTGGGCACCGGGGCCGCGGGCGAAGTTTCCACCTCGCCATTCAATCGTTTCGCAGGCTCCTCGGCGCCGAGCAGCTCGGCCACCGGGTGCCACGCTTCGCTGCGCTCGCAGATGGTCTTCACGATGGCGAGGATCGGGATCGCGAGCAGGATGCCCCACAAGCCCCAGATCCAGCCGAAGAACAGCAGGCCCACGAAGGTCGCGGTGGTGTTCATCTTCGTCTGGCGCGCCGAGAGCCAGGTCGCGAACACCGAGCCCACCAGTGTCGCGACGAGGATCGAGACGCCCGAGACCGCGAATGCCTTGGGCCACTCGCCGAACTGCAGGAACGCGCCGATGAGCGAGCCGCCCGCGATGATCGCCGGGCCGAAATAAGGCGCGGTATGGATGACGCCTGCGGCGACTCCCCACAGCTCCGCATAGCTCACGCCCATCATGCGGAAGGCGATCCAGGTGCCCAGGCCCACCAGCAGGTTGCTGATCACGACGACCGCGAGGTAGCGCCGGATCTGGTTGTCGATCTCGTCGATGGTCTGGACCGTGATCTTCTTCTCGGAGAGCGTGTCCCCGAACATGCGCACCAGCTTGCGCTTGAACATGTCGCCCGAGGCGAGCATGAAGAACACCAGGAAGACGACCGAGATCACCTGCGACATCACCACCACCGCATTCTTGCCGACGGCGGACACCATTCCCCAGAACGAGACCGAAGGAGGCGCCGTGGCCGCGGTGGTCGGCGGAGGCGATTTGCCGGTCTGCGCGAGGGACTCGATCTCGGCGGCAGCCTTCTTCACTTCGGCCACGGGGCTCGAGTTCACCTTCTGCGAGCTGCGCTTGAGCGAAGTGGCGATCTTCTTCGCGGCTTCGGGGACGCGTTCCCACAGCGCCACGGCGTCGTCGCTCCAGGCCCAGCCTCCGAGCCCCATCAGCGCCAGCACACCCGCGACCACCAGTCCCGCGGCGGCCGCACGGTAACGCACCAGCCGCGTGAGCTGGTCGGTGACCGGTGTGAGCGCGAATGCGATCAGCAGGGCCACGAACAGGGGGATGAAGAACGGCGCGCCCACGTAGAGGACGCCGATGCCCGCGATGACGGCCAGCATGACGAGCGCGCCATTGCCGAGCTCGCCGAGCGTGCGGTCGAGCTCCTGCCGGTCCCGCTCTACTTTGGGAGTTGCCATGGGCGAATTCTCAGCGCCCGGCAATGACAAATCTGTCGGCATGGGGCCTGCGCCTGTGTAGGACGCGTCGCTACGCTCGCGAGCGGGTGTCGCCCTGCGGTACGGGTACCGCCTACGGTATAATTGCGGGCTTCGCGTGGGGGGGTAGCTCAGCTGGGAGAGCGCCGCGTTCGCAATGCGGAGGTCGAGGGTTCGATCCCCTTCCTCTCCACCACTCGCCTTCAGGCTGTCGCGCGAGTTCCGTCGATCCAGGTTTCACGCACGACGAAGCGTGCATCCATCGCAGCGAGGCTCGCCCGATACCCGGGTGCGATCCGGCCGAGCTCCTTCTCCAGTCCGAGGAACTGCGCGGGATAGGTGCTGGCCATGCGAATCGCCTGCTCCACCGGCACCCCGAGTGTTTCCACGCAATTGCGCACCGCGGTCGCCATGTCCAGGGCAGATCCCGCGAGCGTGCCGTTCTCGTCCACGCACACGCCGTCCGAGACCGAGATCCGCCGTCCCTGCAGCATGAAGAAATCGCCGTGCGAGCCCACCGGCGGCATCGCATCGGTGACCAGCATGAGGCGATCCGCGCGCTTGCAACGCAGCGCCACTCGAAGCGCCACGGGATGCACGTGCCGTCCATCGACGATCAACCCGCACCAGCATTCGTCGTCGGCCAGCGCGGCGCCCACCACTCCGGGCTCCCGGTGATTCAGCGGCGACATCGCGTTGAAGAGATGGGTCACGCCGCGCACCCCGTGGGCGAACGCTTCCTGCATCTGCTCGAGGGTCGCGTCCGTGTGTCCCGCCGAAACCACCACGCCGCCCTGCACGAGCTGGCGGATGGTGCGCGCGTCGGTGAGCTCCGGGGCGAGCGTCACCAGCGTGCGGCCCACGCCCAGCGAGGAGAGCAACGAGACGCCACGCGCGTCGAGGTCGCGGAGATTGGCCGCGTCGTGGGCGCCCTTGCGCTGCGCGTTGATGAAGGGGCCCTCGATGTGCACGCCGATGACGCCCGGCACGCCCGCGGCGATCGCTTCCCGCACCGCGCCGATGGCGCGCGCGATCGCGCCTAGATCCTCGCTGATGAGCGTGGGCAGGAAGCCCGTGGTGCCGAAGCGGCGATGGGCGCGGCCGATGGCGGTGATGCTCTCCACGCTGGGCGCGTCGTTGAAGAGCACGCCGCCACCGCCATTCACCTGGCAGTCGACGAAGCCCGGCACCAGCATCGCTCCGCCGAGGTCGTGCCGCTCGGTTGTGCGCACCGAGGCGTGGTCGTCCGCTACCACGGCGGCGATTCGCGATCCTTCGATGATCACCGCGTGTCCCGCGGCCCAGCCGCGGTCCAGCAGGACCTTGCCGTTGACGAGGGCGGTCGCCATCAGCGCGTCTCGGTCACCTTGCGCAGGTGCGGTGGATTGTCGGGATCGAATCCGCGCGCGATCGCGAGCGCGTTCGCCATGCGATAGAACGATTGCGCCAGCAACAGCGGCGCGATGGCCGCGTCGGCCTCCACGGTCGGAAGAACCACCGCACCCGGTACCGCCGCGCCGGCGATCATCACCGGAACGCCGCGTGCCACCAGCTCGAGGGCGAGTTCCTCGGTGCCGGCGCGGGATTCGTCGTCCTGCACCAGCACCAGCGCGGGGAAGCGCTCGCCGAGGAGCGCCTGCGGCCCGTGCTTCACTTCGGCCGCGCTGAAGGCCTCCGCATGCAGCCCGCATGTTTCCTTGCACTTGAGCGCGGCTTCCTGTGCGACCGCCAGCCCCACGCCGCGGGCGATCACATACAAATGCGTGGCGGGCTGCAGCAGCGCCACCGCTTCGGTCCAGTCCTGCAGCCATGCGTCCTCCATGCGCTGCGGTGCCGTGCGCAGCGCGGCGAGGAGCTTGGCGTCTGCGCTCCATTCGGCGCAGAGGTGCAGCAGCGCGGCGAGGGAGGCGAGATACGACTTGGTCGCGGCCACGCTTTCCTCGGCGCCGGCACAAAGTCGCACCACGTGATCGGCGAGGGCGGCCAGCGGCGAGGTGTCGTCATTCACCACGGCGATCACCGCCGCGCCCGCCGCGCCCGCGGCTTCGGCCGCCGAGAGCAGGTCGGGGCTGCGCCCCGACTGGGATATCGCGAGGAAGAGGCAGTCGCGCAAATCCTGCCGCGAGCCGTAGATGGAAGAGACGGAAGGCGCGGCCGATGACGTGAGCAGGCCCATGCGTGTTTCCAGCACGTACTTCGCGAACGTCGCGGCGTGGTCGGAGCTGCCGCGCGCGGCGGTCACGACGACGCGGGGTGCGATGCCGCGCAGCCACGCGCCGAGCGCCGGCATGGTGTTCTGGTTGCGCGAGATCTGCGCCCGCACGATGCCCGGTGCCTGCGCCGCTTCGCGGAACATGCGCGTCGTCGCCGGATCGCGACTACTCGTTGGGCGAGCTGAGCTCGGCGACGAAGTCGTAGGTGTCCCCGCGAAACCAGGATTGGCAGAACTCGACCGCGCGGCCGTCGCGCAGGAAACCCACGCGCTCGACCAGCAACCCCGCGTCGCCCTCGCGTGCGTGCAACAGCTTCGCCTGCTCGGCGTTCAGCAGCAGAGCGCGCAGCCGCTGCAGCGCGCGCACCGGCCGGTTGCCCGCCGCCTCGAGCGCTTCATAGAGGGAGTCTTGCACCGCATCGAGCGAGGGCAGGCAGAAGCCCGCGATGGTCGCGTACTCGAGGCACATCGGCGCCGCGTCGGCGAAGCGCAGGCGATGGAAACGATAGACCGCCGCTCCCGGGCTCAGCCGCAGCGTGAGCGCTTCCTCGGGCGACACGGCGCCTTCGGCGCGGCGCAACCATTCGCTGCGCGGCACGCGCCCGCGCGCATGCATGTCCTCGGAGAAAGAGGTGAGCTTGGCGAAGTTCTTCTCGATGCGGGCGGCGACGAAATTTCCCGACCCCTGCCGCCGCACCAGCAGGCCCTCTTCGACGAGGCCGTCGATCGCCTTGCGCACCGTGATGCGCGAGATCTCGAGCTCCGAGGCGATCTGGCGCTCGGCCGGCAGCGCGTCTTCCGGGCCGAGCACCCGCTTCTCGATCGCTTCGCGGATTGCCCGCTGCAGCTGCTGGTACAGGGGCAGGCTGCCGTGCGGGTCGAGGCGGGGAAGGATGGCGGCGAGGGAGTCCATGCGCTTATGCTACCAGTGACATACCAATTTGCAACCACTTGACAAGGTGGTATCTAAGTGGTTTACAGTGGTAGCACATTGGCATCATCAATCGCCTACCCCGGGGGGAGAAAAATGAAGATCAAACTGAAACCCGTCACATCCGCAGTCGCGCTGGCGCTCATGGCCGGCGCGGGGCATACCCTCGCGCAGCAGGCGCGGCCGCAGGTGATTGAGACCGTCACCGTTACCGGCATTCGCGGCTCCCTCGAAAAATCCCTCGAGACCAAGCGCAATGCCGACGCGATCGTGGAAGTGGTCACGGCGGAAGACATCGGCAAGGCGCCGGACAAGAACATCGCGGACGCGGTGTCGCGCCTGCCCGGCGTGACCATCAGCTCGCAGTCGGGCGGCTCGGGCGGCTTCGACGAGAACGACCGCGTGAGCATGCGCGGCACCAACCCCAGCCTCACGCAGACCTTGATCAACGGCCATCCGGTCGCATCCGGCGACTGGTTCGTGCTCGACCAGGTGGGCCAGGTGGGGCGCAGCGTGAGCTTCTCGCTGCTGCCTTCGGAGCTCGTGAGCCAGGTCATCGTGCGCAAGAGCTCGACGGCGGACCTCGTCGAGGGCGGCGTCGCGGGCAACGTGGACATCATCACGCGCAGGCCGACGCAATTCCGCAACCAGTTCACGGTCGAGGCATCGGCCGGCGTGGTCTACGCCGACCTGCCCAGCAAGACGGACCCGCAGTTCAACGGGCTGCTCAACTGGAAGAACGACGGCGGCAACGTGGGCGTGATGCTGCAGGCCTTCTCGGAGAAGCGCCACCTGCGGCGCGACGGCCAGGAGATCCTCGGCTACGCCAACATCGCCCCCGGCAGCGCGCTCGCCACCGCGCACCCCGACCTCGCGAACGTCGCGTATCCCACGCTCATCGGCTCTTCGTTCTTCGAGCAGGAGCGCAATCGCCGCGGCGGGCTGATCGACATCGAGGTGAAGCCGACCAACGACCTCACGCTCGACTTCAACGCCTTCCGCTCGCACATGGAAGCGACGAACTACAACCGGAACTGGATGTTCTGGGGCAGCCACGTGATCGGCGGCGACTTCATGCCGAGCTCGTACACCGTGGCCAACGGCACGCTCGTGGCAGCAACGTTCCCGAACACCGGCACCCCCGGCCACAACATGCAGTACGCCATCGTCGACGATATCTATCGACCCGGCACCTACTCGGAGACGCAGTACTACAACCTCGACGCCAAGTGGAACGTGAGCAACCGGCTCACGCTCATGGGCAAGGTCGGGGCCACGAAGGGCAAGGGTGTCACGCCGTCGCAGGCCGTCTTCGAGGGCGACGTGTTCAACACCGGTGCCAGCTACCGCTTCAACGGCTTGAGCGGGCCCGCCGATGTCTCGTTCCCCAGCGGCAACCCGGCGTCCTTCACCGGCACCTCGCTCGACTGGATCTTCGGCGCGAGCCCGGCGAGCACCGTGGACAAGGAAAAGTACGGGCAATTCGACGGCGAGTGGGCCTTCGACCGCGGTGCCTTCTCCAACATCAAGTTCGGCTTCCGTGGCGCGGAGCATCGCCGCGAGACCTTCTACGTGAACCAGGGCCCGAACTTCGCCGGCGCCGACCCGTTCGCCGCCGGAAACCGTCCCGTGTGGAGCGGCGAGACCTATCCCGGCAACTTCGGCGACCGTCTCGGCGGCAATTTCCCGCGCAACGTGTGGCAGCTGAACCCCGCCGAGCTCGAGCGCTGGGCGGCCATCTATTCCAACCGCGATCCGCTGGTGCGCCACTACTGGCCGGGTGAGTTCGCGATGCGGGAAAAGGTGAGCGCCGCCTACGTGATGGCCAATTTCGAAGGCCCGAACTGGAACGCCAACGCGGGCGTGCGCTTCGTGAAGACCAAGGAGGAAGTCACGGTCAACGTGGCAATCCCCGATGCGGTGTGCGG
The DNA here is from genome assembly GCA_035525255.1 of Usitatibacter sp. Classification (GTDB taxonomy): domain Bacteria; phylum Pseudomonadota; class Gammaproteobacteria; order Burkholderiales; family Usitatibacteraceae; genus Usitatibacter. The sequence continues at coordinate 19,910 of DATLEL010000010.1, read as the reverse complement.
GGCGCTCAAGCCCTGCCCGCAGGTGCCGGGCGCCATCACGCACTCCGCCTTCGGCTCCTACTACCAGAAGCCGGTCGACAACGACTACAACGACACGCTGCCGAGCGCGAACTTCAAGCTGAACCTTGCGCGCGACATGGTGCTGCGGCTCGCGGCCGCGCGCACCATGGCGCGGCCCGACTACAGCGCGCTGGGCGGCGCGATCACGGCCGATGACACCACGCGCACCGGCAACGGCGGCAACCCGAACCTGAAGCCGATCCGCTCCACCAACCTCGACGCCGCGTTCGAGTACTACTACGCGCCGCGCGCGCTGCTATCGGCAGGCCTCTTCCACATGAAGCTGTCGAACTACGTGGCGTTCGGCACGTACCAGACGGGGCTGCTCAACATCCGCACCGGGACGTTCGACACGTACACCATCTCGGCGCCGATCAACAGCAGCGGCTCCATCAAGGGCCTCGAGCTCGCGTGGCAGCAGCCGTTGCCCATGGGCTTCGGGCTGCAGGCCAACTACACGTACGCGGATGCGAAGGAGACCGGGGGACGTGACCTGGTGGGGGCCTCGAAGAACACCTACAACCTCGGCGCGTACTACGAGGACCACGGCTTCGGCGCGCGCCTCGCCTACACGTTCCGGTCGTCGTTCTTCGTCGGCCTCGACCGCAGCACGCCGCAGTACCAGGACGACACCGGCACGCTCGCCGCATCGCTCAGCTACGCGATCAACAAGAACCTCTCCATCAACTTCGATGCGCTGAACCTGAACGACCCGATCCTCAAGTATTACGGCGCCAATCGCGACCAGCCGCGCGCGTTCTACGCCAACGGCCGGCAGTACTACCTTTCGGTGAGGTTCAAGCTGTAGAAGTATTCTCCCAGGGGTGAGGCCCCTTTCGGGGGCGGGGCGCGCCACGTCCCGCCCTCACTTTCACGACATGCACCGCGCCTTCCTCGCCGCCTGCGCATTGACCGCTTCCGCCGCCACGGCCGCCGAGCCGCCGGTGGTCCCGCGTCCCTTGACGCTGGTGACGATGAAGGAAGGACCGCTGCGGTTGTCGGCGAGCCTGCCGGTGGTGGCCCCCGCTTCGGACCCCGGCGCGCAACGCGCCGCGCAGTGGCTGGTGCAGCTGGTCGAGCGCAGCCACAAGGTGAAGCTGCGCGTGGTCCCCGAGGCGAGTGGCCGCGCGATCCGTTTCAAGCGCATGGACGACAGCTCGTTGGGGGAGGAAGGCTATCGCCTCACCGCATGGTCGGGGATGGCCGTGGTCTCCGCGAAGGACGACGCCGGCCTCGTCCATGGCGCGACCACGCTGTGGCAACTGGTGGCGACGGGAAAAGGGGGCCTTGCCGTCCCGCCCGTCGATATCGTCGACATGCCGCGATTCCGCTGGCGCGGCATCCTGCTGGACTCGGCGCGGCACTACCAGTCGCCCGAATTCCTGCACGCGTTCATCGACTGGATGGCGGTGCACAAGCTGAACGTGCTGCACTGGCACCTCACCGACGACCAGGCGTGGCGGCTCGAGATCCGCAAGTACCCGCGCCTCACGCAAGTCGGCGCTTGGCGCGTGCCTGCGGGCGCGGCCCGCGACGATATCGATAACGCCACCGGCAAGCCCCGCCTCTACGGCGGCTATTACTCGCAGGAGACGGTGCGCGCGCTGGTGCGCCATGCGGCCGAGCGCGGCATCACGGTGGTGCCCGAGATCGAGATGCCGGGACATGCGACCGCCGCGGCGGTGGCCTATCCGGAGCTCGCGGCCGCGCCGATCGCGGGCGGCGCCGTGCCGGCGGACTGGGGCGTCTATCCCAACGTCTACAGCCTCGAGGAGCCGACCTTCGCGTTCATCGAGGACGTGCTCGATGAGGTGATGGCGCTGTTCCCATCGCGCTTCATCCACGTGGGCGGCGACGAGGTGGAGCGCGGCCAATGGCTCGACTCGCCGCGCGGCAAGGCGCGCATGGTCGAGCTCGGCATCGACGATCCCGCCAGGTTGCAGCCGTACTTCACCCAGCGCATCGGCCGTTTCCTGCACGCGCGCGGCCGCCGCCTGGTGGGTTGGGACGAGATCCTCGAGCCGGGGCTGCCGGTCGCATCCGTCGTGATGTCGTGGCGTGGCACCGAGGGCGCGGTCAAGGCGGCGAAGCTCGGCTTCGACACGGTGCTCGCAGCGCATCCGACCCTCTACTTCGACAACCGGCAGAGCGCGCTGCGCTCCGAGCCGCCGGGACGCGCGCGCGTGGTTTCGCTGGAGGACGTATATGCCTTCGAGCCCATGCCCGCGGGGTTGTCGCGGGAGGAGTCTGCGCACGTGCTGGGACTGCAGGGCAACCTCTGGACCGAGCACATCCGCACGGAGGAGCGGCTCGCGTCCATGGCCTTCCCGCGAGCGGCGGCGATCGCGGAGCTGGGGTGGTCCCCGCCCGAGCGGCGCGGCTTCAGCGATTTCCGCAGTCGCCTCGACGCCCTGATGCGCCACTACGGCTCGCTCGGGCTTGCGGCCGCGGCGCGGATGGATGAATCGCGGCGCAAGCCGGCGACGGCGGCCGCTGCGCTGGTTCGCACCAGCCACGAGCTGCGCCTCTGCAGCGACAATATTTCCCTCGGCCTCGAGGACGATGCGCCGCCGCGCGGCACGCGCGCGGTCTTCGTGGTCGATATCCAGAATCCCTGCTGGATCTATCCTGCGGTAGCGCTCGATAAACTCACCGCCGTGGAAGCCACCGTGGGCCAGGTGCCGTTCAACTTCCAGATCGGCGAGGAGGTGAAGAAAATCCGCTTCGCGACGCCCACGACTCCTGCCGGCGAGCTCGAGGTGCGGCTGGACACGTGCGAAGGAGATCTGCTTGCGCGGCTGCCCCTCGCGCCCGCTGCGCGTTCGCATGGGGTGACCACGCTGCCGCGCTCGCCGCTCGCGCGCCGCTCCGGCGTGCACGACCTCTGCTTGCGATTCGCGCAGCACGGCGTCGATCCGTTGTGGACCCTCGACACCGTCCGGCTACTGGAGCGCGCGCCATGAGCAAGCCGGTCATCACGCTCGTGTCCCCCCTGGCGGGCTGGTGCATGCCGCTGGGCGAAGTGCCCGATCCGGTATTCGCGCAGGCGATGGCGGGCGACGGCGTCGCCATCGACCCCACGTCGAACGTCGTGCATGCGCCCTGCTCCGGGGAGGTGGTGCTGGTTCCGGGTGCGCGGCACGCGGTCACGCTGCGCCAGGGTGGAATGGAAATCACGGTCCACGTCGGCGTCGACACGGTCAAGCTCGGCGGGCGGGGCTTCGAGGTGCTCGCGCCGCACGGCACCCAGGTGACGGCAGGCACGCCCCTGCTGCGGTTCGACCTCCAGCACGTCGCGCGCACGGCGCCCAGCCTGGTGACTCCCGTGATCGTCGCGTCGGGTGGGGTCGTGCTGGGGCGCGCGCCCGCGGGGCCGGTGGAAGTGGGAGCTTTCCTGATGGAGGTGGCGCTCACGGATCACGCCCCCGAGGCAGGGGGCACGGTCGAGCGCACTCTCTCCCGCGATTTCGTCGCCGCATTCGAGCATGGGCTGCACCTGCGTCCCGCGGCGTTGATCGCCGCCGCGCTGAAACCTTTCGGCGCTGAGGTCTGCGTACGCGCGCATGGACGCGAAGCCGATGCACGCAGCCCTGTCGCCATGATGGCCCTGGGTGTGCGTAGCGGCGAGCGCGTCGAGGTTTGCGCACGAGGCGCGGACGCCGAAGCGGCACTACTCGCGCTGGAGCGAGTGCTTGTCGTACCCGCGCCGGCTGGTGCGAGCGCACCGTCCCCAACGGCGCCGCGTGCGCGGATCGAGGCCGCTGTCGCGAGCCGCGGCCTTGCTGCCGGACCCGCATGCCAATGGGTGGGCGCCGAGATCGCGGTCGCAGAGCGTGGATCGGACACCGCGGGCGAGACGCAAGCGCTGGCCAAGGCGGTGGATGCCGTGCGCGCGCAGGTCGAAGCCTCGGCCGCCGGTGCTCCGGTGGAGCAGCGCGAGATCCTCGACGGCCACGCGCAGCTGGTGCAGGACCCGGGCCTCATGCGCCAGGCGAGCGAATGGCTGGAGCGCGGCAAGAGCGCGGCCTACGCGTGGCGGCAGGCCACGCGTGCGACCGCACGCATGCTCTCCGAGCTCGACGATCCGCGCATGCGCGAACGCGCGGCCGACCTGCGCGATCTCGAACGCCAGGTGCTGCAGGTGCTCTCGGGCCGGCCCGCGGCAGCGACGCGCGAGTTTCCGCAGGGCGCAATCGTGCTCGCCGACGAGGTGCTGCCTTCCCAGCTCCCGTTGCTGGTCGCCGCTCGCATCGGCGGTATGTGCTGCGCCCGGGGGGGCGCGACCTCGCACGTGGCGCTGCTCGCCGCGGCGAACGGCATGCCGATGCTGGTGGGCGCCGGTGCCGAGATCCTCGCGATCGCCGACGGCACGCCGCTGGTGCTGGACGCCGAAGGCGGCGTGCTCGAAGTCGATCCGCCGGCCGCGCAGCGCCAGGCGCGGGAGCGCAAGGCTGCACATCGCGCAGCGGAGGAGGAAGCGGACCTCGAGGCCGCGCGGCACCCCGCGACGACGCGCGATGGCGTGCGGATCGTGGTCAACGCCAATCTCGGATCGGCGGCCGAAGCCGCGGGCGCACTGCGGCGCGGTGCCGAAGGGTGCGGGCTGCTGCGTACCGAATTCTTGTTCCTCGAACGTGCTGAAGCGCCGTCGCGCGAGGAGCAGGCGGCCGAGTACCAGCGCGTCGCCGCGGCGCTCGCCGGACTTCCGCTTGCCATCCGCACGATGGACGTCGGCGGCGACAAGCCCCTGGCTTACATGCCCGCGCCGCACGAGGACAATCCCGCCCTCGGCTTGCGCGGCATCCGCGCGAGCCTCGCCCATCCGGCGCTGCTGCGCGCGCAGCTGCTCGCGATCCTCGATGTTCGTCCCGCGGGCCAGTGCCGCATCCTGCTGCCGATGGTCACCGAGCCGGACGAGCTCACGCGCGTGCGCCGCCTGGTCGTGGAATGCGCGGCGGAGGCGGGCGCGGCGGTGCCCGAGCTCGGAGTGATGATCGAAACACCGGCTTCCGCGCTCCTCGCCCCGGAGCTTGCCGCCGCTGCGGATTTCTTCTCCATCGGCACCAACGACCTCGCCCAGTACACGCTCGCCATCGACCGTGGCCACCCGCAGCTCGCAGGACACCTCGACGCGCTCCATCCCGCCGTGCTGCGACTGGTCGCGCTCGTGGCCGACGCAGGGCGCGAGTGGGGGCGAAGCGTTTCGGTGTGCGGCGCGCTCGCCTCGGATGTGGACGCGCTACCGGTGCTGCTGGGGCTCGGCGTGCGGGAGATTTCAGCCACCGCGGCCGCGATCCCGCGCCTCAAGCGAGTCGTGCGTGAGCTGAGCCACGGCGAATGCGAGGAGCTCGCGCGCATCGCGCTGCAGCAGTCGGGCGCTGCCGCGGTCCGCGAAAGGGCCGCACGCGCCGTCGAACGCGCGACCGCCCGTGTTGCCACCCAGATTTCCGGAGGCTCCCCATGAAGCGATTCCTGGACGCGACCCAGAAGCTCGGCGGCGCACTGATGCTGCCCATCGCGGTTCTTCCCGTAGCAGGCCTGCTGCTGCGGCTGGGGCAGCCGGATCTCCTCAACTTCGCCCCGCTCGCCGCTGCGGGCGACGCGATCTTCTCCAACCTGGGGCTGCTGTTCGCGATCGGCGTCGCAGTGGGGCTCGCGAAGGAGAACCACGGCGCCGCGGGGCTCGCGGGCGTGGTCGGGTTCCTCGTCGCCACGAAGGGCGCCGAGGTCCTGCTCGGCCTGCCGCCGGCGGAAGCCGCGCGCCAGCTGGCGAAGCTGTCGGTGCCCATCGGTCTCATCACCGGGATGCTCGCCGGGGTCCTCTACAACCGTTATCACAACGCCAAGCTGCCGAGCTACCTCGCATTCTTCGGGGGCAAGCGCTTCGTGCCGATCGTCACCGGCGCCGCGGGCATCGTGCTCGCGTTCGTCTTCGGGCTTGGGTGGCCGGCAGTGAGCGCCGCCATGGACGGTTTGAGCCGGGCGGTCATCGCTTCCGGCGAGCTGGGGCTCTTCGTCTACGGCGTGCTGAATCGCGTGCTGATCGTCACCGGCCTGCACCACATCCTCAACAACGTGGCGTGGTTCCTGGTGGGCGACTACAACGGCGTCACCGGCGACCTGAAGCGTTTCTTCGCGGGCGACCCCACCGCTGGAGTCTTCATGGCGGGCTTCTTTCCGGTGATGATGTTCGGGCTCCCCGCGGCGTGCCTCGCGATGTACCACACCGCGTTGCCCGAGCGGCGGCGGGCGGTGGGCGGCTTGATGCTCTCGATGGCGCTCACCTCGTTCCTTACCGGCGTGACCGAGCCGATCGAATTCACTTTCATGTTCCTTGCCCCGTGGCTCTATGCGCTGCATGCCGTGCTCACGGGAGCGGCGATGGTGACCATGGACCTGTTGCAGAGCCGACTCGGTTTCGGGTTCTCGGCGGGCCTGTTCGACTACGTGCTCAATTTCAACAAGGCGACGCATCCCTGGTACCTGCTGCCGGTGGGAGCGGCTTACTTCGCGCTCTACTACTTCCTGTTCCGCTATTGCATCGCTCGTTTCAACCTGCGCACGCCGGGGCGCGAACGCGAAGTCGCGCCGAATGCCGCGGTCCCGGCCGCGAACGCGAGCGATCGGGAGGTGGCCCTCGCGTACATCGGCGCGCTGGGCGGGGCGGCGAACCTGGTCTCGGTGGACGCGTGCACGACGCGGCTGCGGCTCGAGCTGGCGAATCGCGAGGCCGCCAACGACGCTGCGCTGCGAGCGCTGGGCGCGCGCGGGACCGTCCGCGTCGGTGTATCAGGCCTGCAAGTGGTGGTGGGTCCGATGGCCGACCAGGTCGCGGGTGCGATTCGCGCGGCGCTGCACGAAGCGGCGCCCGCGCCCCTGGACACCCGGGCGATCCTCGCCGCGCTCGGCGGCTCCGCCAACATGGATGGCGTGGAAGCAGCGGGGGGCCGCGTGCTCGTCACCGTCCGCGACGCGAGCCGCATCGACGAAGCGGCGCTTCGCCGCCTGGGCGTGCGCGGCGTGGCGCGCGCGGATTCGACCCACGTGCAGCTGCTGCATCCCGACCCGGCGCGGTTGCACGCGGAGCTCGCCGCCGCCCCGGTATAGTCCGCGGATGCCGGAGGACAAGGACACTCGCCTTGCCGAGGACATCCGACTCGTTGGCCGCATCCTCGGCGATACCATTCGCGCCTGCGAAGGCGAGCAGACCTACGAGCTGATCGAGGAGATCCGCCAGCTCGCGGTGGAAGCGCGGCGGCTGGAGGACGGCGCATCCCGCGGTCGGCTGGGCGCGATCCTCGATTCACTGCAACCGGCGCAGGCGGTGCTGGTGACGCGCGCCTTCAGCTACTTCTCCCTGCTCGCGAACATCGCGGAAGACCGCCACCACATCCGCCGCCAGCGGGACAACCGCCGCGCCGGCATGGCGCCACTGCCGTCGACCCTGCGCGGGCTGTTCGCCGAGGCGAAGCAGCGCGGCGTCACCCGCGGCGATGCCTGGCGGCAGCTTTCGCGCATCCGGGTCCACCCGGTGCTCACGGCGCATCCCACCGAGGTGCAGCGCAAGAGCACGCTCGACGCGCAGCTCGCCATCGCCCATTGGCTCGGACGCCTCGATTCCGCGGATGCGCTGCCCGAGGATGTCGAATGCGCCGTGACCGAGCTGCGCCGGCTCATCGCGACGCTATGGCAGACCCGCATGCTGCGAGCCGTGAAGCTCGCGGTGCGCGACGAGATCGAGAATGCCCTCTCCTATTTCAACTACACGTTCATCGACGCGGTGCCGGCGATGCTGGCCGAGATCGAGGACTCCGTCGCGGCACTGGAGGGCGATGCGCCGCCCGCGCCAATGCCGGCGCTGCTCGCCATCGGTTGCTGGGTCGGCGGCGATCGCGACGGCAACCCGTTCGTCACAGCCGAGATGCTCGAGATCGCATTCCGGCGCCAGGGCGAAATCGTGTTCGACCACTACATGGGCGAAGTGCATGCGCTCGGCGCGGAGCTGCCGCTTTCGGGGCTGCTGGCGCGAACGACTCCCGCGCTCCAGGCGCTCGCCGAGAGCTCTCCCGATCGCTCGCCGCACCGCATGGACGAGCCGTACCGGCGCGCGCTGACCGGGGTCTACGCGCGGCTTGCCGCGACCGCCGACGCGCTGGGATTGCGCTACCCGCGGCGCGGGATGGCCGGTGCGTCCGAGCCCTACGCGGGCGCGGGCGAGTTCGCCGCCGCGCTGGACGTCATCGATGCGAGCCTGCGATCGGGGGGAAGCGGCCTCATGGCGGACGGGCGCCTGCGCATGCTGCGGAAGGCGCTCGGCGCGTTCGGCTTCCACCTGGCGACCATCGACCTGCGGCAGAACTCGGATGTGCACGAGGCGGTGGTCGACGAGCTGCTGCGCGCGGCGGGCGTAGCCGGCGATTACCTCCACGCGGACGAAGAGACGCGCCGCGCGCTGCTGCTTTCGGAGCTGCGCTCGCCCCGCCCGCTGCGCTCGCAGTTCGCGAGCTACTCGGACCTCACGCGCGGCGAGCTCGCGATTTTCGCGGCCGCGGCGCAGGTGCACGAGCGTTACGGGCCCGCGGCGATCGCGCAATACGTGATTTCCAAGACCGACAGCGTTTCCGACCTGCTCGAGGTCGCGGTGCTGCTGAAGGAAGTCGGGCTGGTCACGCCGGGCGAGCGCCCGGCCTCGCGCCTGCAGATCGTGCCGTTGTTCGAGACCATCGCCGACCTGCGCGCCGCCGCGGACACGATGCGCGCGTGGTTCGCGGTGCCCGAGGCGCGCGCGCTGGTGGCCTCGCTGGGCGACCTGCAGGAAGTGATGCTCGGCTATTCCGACAGCAACAAGGATGGCGGCTACGTCACCTCCAACTGGGAGCTTTACAAGGCTGAGACACGCCTGGTCGCGGTGTTCCGCGATGCGGGCGTGCGGCTGCGCTTCTTCCATGGCCGCGGGGGCACTGTCGGACGAGGCGGGGGACCCAGCTACGACGCGATCCTCGCGCAGCCGCCCGGCAGCGTGCAGGGCGAGCTGCGCCTCACCGAGCAGGGCGAGGTCATCGCCAGCAAGTACGCCAACCGGGAGATCGGCAGGCGCAATCTCGAGGCGCTGTTCGCGGCGACGGTGCGCGCGACGCTCGACGCGGCGCCCCACGAAGGGCACGAGCAGTTCCACGCCGCCATGGAGGAGCTGTCGCGCGACGCCATGGCCGCGTACCGCGAGCTGGTGTATGGCACCGAGGGATTCCCGGAGTATTTCCGGGCGACGACGCCGATCAACGAGATCAGCGAGCTCAACATCGGCTCGCGGCCGGCCTCGCGAAAGAACTCGCAGCGCATCGAGGACCTGCGCGCCATCCCCTGGGTGTTCTCCTGGGCGCAGTGCCGCGTGATGCTGCCGGGGTGGTTCGGATTCGGCGCGGCCGTGGACGCGTTCGCCGCGCGTCACGGCGCGGAGGGCGAGGCGTTGCTGGCGCGCATGTGGCGCGAGTGGCCGTTCTTCCGCGCGATGCTTTCGAACCTCGACATGCTGCTTGCCAAGGCGGACCTCACCGTGGCCGCGCGCTACAAGGGCCTCCTCGGCGACCGGGCCCTGGCCGAAGCCATCTTCGCGCGCATTCGCGGCGAGTTCGAAAGCACCACGCGCGCGTGCCTCGGCATCAGCGGCGCGAGCGGCTTCCTCGAGTCGAATCCGGCGCTCGCGCGCTCGATCCGCAATCGCTTTCCCTACCTCGACCCGCTGAACCACCTGCAGCTCGAGCTCCTCAAGCGTTATCGGGCAGGCGACGGCGACGAGCGGGTGAAGCGCGGCATCCACCTGTCGATCAACGGGCTCGCCGCGGGATTGCGCAACTCCGGCTAGCGCGCGCGCCGGGCCGGCTTGAATGCGAGGGCGCGGCGCTCCACCAGGTGCCATGAGAGGGCGCCGGCGAGCCAGCTGAGGATGACCGACGACAGCATGAACAGCGGGAGCGGCATGCGCGCGTCCCATGCCATGAGCGACTGCTGGATCGGGAATGCCCAGAGATAGGTGCCATAGGACCAGTCGCCGATGCGCTCGAAGAAGCTCGAGGTGCCGGTGTCCAGCAGCGCCACGCTGAGCGTCGCGTAAGGCAGCAGGGCGAAAAGGACCAGCTGGCCATATCCCGCAGGGCCCAGGGCGCAAAGCGCCGCGAACAACACCGGCACCGCGATCCAGTGGAACCTGATCGCATCGCGCAGCAGCCATGCGAGCGAGCCCGAGAGGAAGAACACCATGAATTCGAGCATGAGGCGCACCTTGAGCAACACCGCCCAGTGCGTGGTGTCGGCGTATGCCAGCATCGCCTGCTGGCTCGCGATCGACACCAGCAGCGCCGCCGCGACGGCCTCGGCTCGCAGCAGCGCGCAGGCGCCGAGGCCCGCGATGCCGATATAGCAAAGCAGCTCCGGCTGCAGGGTCCAGAGGGAGCCGTTCACGGCGTTCGGGAACGGGTTCGCGGCGAACACGCCGGGAAGGAGGTCCTGCAGGCGAACGAGGAAGACGTTGCCGAGGTAGGCCGGCGTGGACGGATGCCGGAAGTAATCCGCCGCCGGGAGCGTCGTGACCATCGGGCCGAGCAGCAGGGCGGTGGCGACAACGGTGAGCGCGAGAGCCGGGAAGATGCGCAGCAGGCGTCGCGCCGTGAAGCGCGCGAGGTGCGGATCCGAGGCGTAGCTCGCCGTCACGAGCCAGCCGCTGATCACGAAGAACATCCATACAGCGACGGCTCCGCTGGAAGCGCCGCCGGTGTAGGCCGAGACCGGATCGGGCCCGCTTCCCGAAAGGACGAAGGCATGGGCGTGGATGACCATGGTGGCCGCCAACAGGCGTAGCGCGTGGAAACTGTTGGCGCGGTGCGGCATGCGGGATTGTAGCCACGGCACGGATGTTGCGAGGGATGGGAGGCCGTGCGGAAGCACGGATACCCGACAACCTCATGGAGCCGAATATGAGCAACCAGAATTCAGGCAACCAATCAGGCAACCAGCAGGAGCAGCAGGGCGGCCAGGGCAACCAGAAGAATCCCGGCCAGGACCAGCAGAAGCAGGGCCAGAACCAGCAGGACAAGAAGCAGCAGAACCAGCAGGGTGGCTCTGGCGAGCAGCAGGGCGGCAGCATGAACAGCCCGGGCAATTCCAACGAGTCCGGCAGCGCGGGATCGACCCGCCGTGACGACTCATCCTCGGGCTCCGGCAACCAACGCTGAGACTCGGGGTCTGGCCGTAGGACGACGGCCCATTTCCACCAGGGCGCGGAAGTACCGCGCCCTTTTCATGCCTGCCGTCACAGGAAAACATTGCCGCGCCGGAACGGAAGGTTTCGCCGATGACGCAGGAAAGCAGAAGCTCGACCGACACGCCGCCGGTGCCCGGTGGCCTGCGCTATTCGTCCGATGCCGAACGCGGCTTGCACAGAAAGACCGGGCCCAAGGGCTTCTTCTATGTCGACGCGGCCGGCAAGCGCGCGAGCGCCGCGGCGCGCGAGCGCATCAAGCTGCTGGTGATTCCTCCGGCGTGGACCGATGTCTGGATCTGCGCGGACGAACGGGGCCACCTGCAGGCCACGGGCCGCGACGCACGCGGCCGCAAGCAATATCGCTATCACTCGCGCTGGCGCGAATCGCGCGACGCGGACAAGTTCGACCACATGGTCGAGTTCGCGAGCGCGTTGCCGGCGATCCGTCGGCGCGCGCGCGCCGACCTGGGCCTGCCCGGATTGCCGCGCCGCAAGGTGCTGGGCGCGATCGTGCAGCTGCTCGAGACCACCTGCTTTCGCATCGGCAACGAGCGCTACGCGGAAGAGAACGATTCCTTCGGCCTCACCACGTTGCGCAACCGGCACGTGAAGGTAGCCGGCGATCGCGTCGAATTCCAGTTCCGCGGCAAGAGCGGCAAATTCCACAAGACCACCGTCGAGGACGAGCGGCTCGCCCGCATCATCCGGCGCTGCCGCGACCTCCCCGGGCAGGCGCTGTTCGAATACGTCGACGACGAAGGCAAGCCGCAGGCCATCGGCTCATCCGACGTGAATGAATACCTCAAGGAGATTTCCGGCGCAGACGTGACCGCCAAGGATTTCCGCACCTGGACGGGCACGGTGCTGGTCGCCAACGAGCTCGCACGCCGCGAGGGCCCGATCGGTCCTTCGCACATGGTGGCCGCCATTCGGCAGGCCTCGCTGCGGCTCGGCAACACGCCGGCGATTTGCCGCACGAGCTATGTGCACCCGCGGGTGCTGGATCCCGAGACCTGGGCCTCGCGCGCGGCGATGCGTCCTGGCGCCAGGCGCCGCGGCCTGCGCGCCGATGAAATCGCCGTGCTTGCGCTGCTGCGTCCGCTCACACGGGCGCGCAGAACGCGGTCCCCTCGTCCAGCCACCCGGGCATCGCCATCTGTCGCGCTTCATCCGCGGTGAAGCGGTGGTTCGCGTCGTTCAGCTGCGCGCGGTTGTTGTAGGCGCGGGAAACGCGCGTGGTGCCGATGGTGCACGCGCCCTCGACGGTGGGCATCACATGGAACGCGATGTCCTCGAACTGCCAGCCGGCGAAGGATTGCTTGCGCGACTGCGCCTCCGCGCGCCCGCTGCTTTCCTGCCGCTTGAGCAAGTCGCATTCCGCCGGGTCGGCGGTGAAGAAATGGGAGTTGTGCTGCGGCGCATAGAAGCGGCACACCGGCAAAGCCCCCGGATAGGTATCGCTCGCGCGCATCCACGCATGGAATTGCTGGCCGGTACGCTTCCAGCCGCCGTACTCGCCGCGATCCAGCGCCTCGATGTCCCCGGCGCGGGCAGTGATGAAGTAATGGTCGAGCTTCTCGTTGTAGAACTCGACCACGGTGCTGGTCGTTTGGACCACGACCTCCGCGGTGAAATAGAGGCGCGCGCCGCTGCCGCCCTTCGGCGTCCCCCACGCTTCCATGCGGTAATGGCCCGGATTCAACGGCGGCAGGGGCGAGGCGATATACGGCGAATAGCCTGCGGGAGCCGGCGCACCCGCGAAGGAATCGGGCAGGAATTCGAAGTCGACCCGGATCAGCGCCGGCGCCATGGACACGCGCAAGGTCGAGGTATCGACATTCGAGGCGCTGTTCAGCAGGACCTGCGTGGGCGAGAGCGCGTGGGGAGCTCGCGGAATCGTATAAAGCCCGGGCTGCGCGGGCGGCGCCACGCGCAGGGTGCTGAACGCGAGCGCCGTGGGGGACGTGCCGCTGATGTCGTGTGCGCGAGTACGGATCTCGTAGTCGCCGGGCGCCAGCTCGCCGAGGTTCACCATCGCCGTACCCACGCCCGGTGGGAACGGCCCGAACGCGTTGTGCAGGAATTCCACGTCGACGTCGAAGAAATTCGTGCCGCGTGCGAAGCGGGTGCCGGGAAGGTACGCGGGCACGCCGTTGTCCTCCACCTGGAGGATGACATCCTGTCCGAAGGGCACGGCAGCGGACGTCCCCTTGATGATCGGAGCAGCGCCGACAGGGAGCGCGAAGGCGAACGCGAAGAAGGCGAGGGCGGTGCTGCGCAGGGCAGCCGCGGGTGACAGGCAATTCATGGAATTCGTCCGATCCGACGGGCGTTTAGCTATGCCGCCACGATAAGTGGCGTAGCAGGAAGCGGGTATTGGCCGAACCCCGATCGTGCCGTCGGTCGAAACTGTCCTACAGTCGGTCCTGTCCTACACGGGACCATGTGTTATGAGGACAACCGGTGCCGTCCGGCGCTGGCATACCCGGACTATGCCGGCGCGCAGCATCACTTCCACGACAAACCGCTTTCACGGCCAAAAAGGCCTGTCACTGAGTGAAGGCGAACAGTGCGGGAGAAGTCGATGAAGCTGCTGGCAGTCGCGATCGCCCTGGGCATATCCGCCAACCCGTCCGTGGAAGCGGCGGAGGGGAAATCGCAGCCGTTGCAGCTTCGGCCGAAGGCGGCACTTGCGACGTCGCTGTCGCATAACTACGCCCCCTTCGTTTCCCCCTCATCGGAACCGGAACTGGAGCTGATACCGCGCCGCGACCCGCGGGCCGAGTCGAGCCGTTCGTCCTGTTCGGGCGAGCGCTCACTCTGCTACGACGCCGCTTCGGGGCGGATCGTCTATAAACCTGCCCGGCAGTACATGCCGGAGATCCCGGGATTACAACGTGAAAACATATCCATCAAGAGGGACCGAATTGTCCTCCGCTATTCCTTCTAACGCCACCCGTGTAGGATTTGGCTTACAAACGAATCCGTTCACACCGACGCCACCCGGCTCAGGACGGCGTGATGTAATAGGTTCCTCAACAACGACAACTCCACTGGGGAAAAGCGCAATGATCAGGCTGCTGATCGTCGATGACCACGATGTGGTCCGGATGGGACTGAAGCAGGTCTTCTCCGGGCGCGTGGACATGGAAGTGGCGGGCGAAGCCCGCACCGGCGAAGAGGCGATCGCCCAGGTTCGCGCCACTCCGTTCGACGTGGCGCTGGTCGACCTTTCGCTTTCCGACATGTCGGGCGTCGACGTCCTCAATCGCAGCAAGGCGATCCGTCCCGAGATGGCGGTGCTCATCGTGAGCGGCTATCCCGAGGACCAGTACGCCATCAACCTCCTCAAGGCCGGGGCCTCGGGCTTCGTCGCCAAGGACGCTCCCTCGGAGAACCTGGTTTCCGCCGTCGTCGCCGCCGCGCAGGGCCGCAGGTACGTGAGCCCGCGCATCGCCGACAAGCTGGCGCAGGGACTCGCCGGGCCCGCCGCCGACCAGCCTTCGCACACGCAGCTGTCGGAACGCGAGTTCCAGATCTTCTGCAAGCTGGCTTCGGGGCAAAGCGTGTCGGAAATCGCCAAGGAGCTCTTCCTCAGCGTGAAGACCGTGAGCACCTACCGGTCTCGCATTCTGGAAAAGATGAACTTCAAGTCGAATGCCGACATCACATACTATGCGGTGAAGAACCAGCTCATCGCGTGAACGCCACCGACCACCCGAAGGAAACAACGGCCCGGCACGCGTCGGGAAAGACCCAAATGCATGCACCGACGCCCCGCGAAAACGCCCCGGACCCCCGGTCCATCCCGCCGGAGTTCCAGGTCCGGCATTCCGATGAGGAAGTGATGAACGCGCTGGTGGTCGAAGATTCTCCCCAGATCGCCGAGCGGCTGGTAGAGCTCGTGTCGGTGCCGCATCGAGTCGAAGTGGTCGCCACCGCGGCCACCGAGGACGAGGCCCTCTCCGCCTGCGATCGCCACTCCATCGGGCTCGCCATCGTCGACTTGCAGCTCGCGCAAGGCACCGGTTTCGGCGTCATCCGCCGGCTGCGCGCGGCGACCGGCGCGAACCCGGCCTGCATCGTCGTCCTCACGAATCACGCGGTACCCGCGCTGAAGGTCGCCGCCTTCGAAGCGGGCGCCGATTATTTCCTCGACAAGAGCAAGGATTTCGCCACCATCCCCCGCCTCATCGGCGAGCTGCTGTCGACCAAGGAAAACTGAAGTCTTCTAGAGGGTGCTATGGGGTCGGACTCCGGTCTGGCCCCAATTTTTTTGGGGCGCCGCGATCGCTTACGGCTGGCGTAGCGGGACGAAGACCTTGATGCGCGTGCCCTGCCCGGGAGCGCTGTCGATATCGAATGTGCCTCCCAGCGAGCGCACCCGGTGCATCATGCCGGCGAGACCGTGCGACAGGCTTTTCGCCTCGCCGAGGTTCGCGATGCCGACGCCATCGTCCCCCACCAGCACTTTCAGTCCCTCGCCGGTGCGCTCCAGCTCGAGCTCGAAGGTCTTCGCGCGCGCGTGCTTGACGACGTTGCTCAGGGCTTCCTGCACCAGGCGGTAGAAGGCGATCTCGACGTCGGGCGGCAGGCGCTCCAGCTTCTCGCTGATGCGCAGCCGGCAGGCGAGCTTCGATTCGCGGCAGGTTTCCTCGACGTACCACTGCAGCGCCGATGACAGGCCCAGGTGGTCCAGGAGCGACGGCCGGAGCGCTTCGATGATGCGGCGCTTCAGATCGATGCCCTGGTCGATCATGGTGCTCAGGCGATGCATGCGCTCGCGGAATTCGGGGTCGTTGCCGAGGCGTGCTTCCAGCCAGGCGAGGTCCATCTTCGCCGGAGTAAGGATGCCGCCGAGGGAGTCGTGCAGCTCGCGGGCGAGGGATGCCTTCTCGCGCTCGTTGTGCATCTGCAGGAAATCCGTGAGGGAAGCGAGCTCCCGGGTCCGTTCGGCGACCTGGTCCTCGAACGCCGATACCGATGGCGCGTGGTCCGCCTGGCGATCGACCAGTGAGCGAAGCTCGGCGACCGCCGCGTCGACACGATCGCGCCCGCCGTTGGCGAGCAGCGACTCGACCTCCGCGAGCTTCGCGGAAATCAGGTTGCCCAGGTCGCCCCCGGCCGTGATCATCTCGCCGGAAGGTCGGTCGCCCGGGGAAGGGCGGGATTGAGATTGCGTGCGCAATTTAAAACCAAGCGGCCCGGGAAACCAGGCCTGCCCGGGCCGCTGAAAATCGGGACGGATTCCATGGAAAAGTCTAACCCATGGCCTCCGTCGCGGTACTACGAAGAATCAACCGCGGAAGAGCCTTCCGCCGTCGACACGCACGCGGTCGCCCACGCGAATGCCTTCGAGGGAATCCTGCATGAACGTGGCTTCACGTCCATCGCGGAACTGCACGACGACGCGATACTGCTCGCCGTCGTCGCGGCGCTTCTCGATCTCGTTACCCACCACGGCGCCGCCAACCGCGCCGGCGACCGTCGCCGCATCGTTGCCGCGTCCGCTGCCGACCTGGTGGCCGAGCACGCCGCCGACGATTCCGCCCACGACCGCGCCCGCGCCGGTGGAACGTCCACCACCGCGCACGACGTCGATCGCGACCACGCGGCCAAAGTCGTCATAGGCGACGTTGCTCGCCGCATAGCTTCCGGACGAGACGTAGCGCGGCTCGCTGTAGCTGTAGGGATCGCTGCCGCACGCGGTAACGACCAGGCCCGCCGCGGCTGCGGCGATCAATTTACGATTCAGCATTTTGAAACTCCTTGGTTTACGGCTTACGGCGCCCTGCGGAACACTCCCATGAGGAGGGATACGACGAACGCGATGAGGAAGATGAAGAACAGGATCTTGGCGATGCTGGCGGCGCCGGCGGCTATGCCACCGAAGCCCAGCACGGCGGCGATCAGCGCGACGATGAAGAAGACTGCGGCCCAGTACAGCATGTGGATCTCCTTTCGTTGAGGTTGTCGGGTCAGTGCATGCGTTGGTACTTGAGTGCCCTTTTGCGCGCGGTGCGCCGGCGGTAGGCATTCACGGCCAGGCGCAGCGCCGCGGTGCCGATGGACAGCAGGGCCGGGCGGCTTACCGCGGTCGCGGCGAAGCTCAGCACGCGCCGCGCCGGATTTGCCTCGATGCGCTCGAGGCGCCGCACGACGGTGGCGCGCTGCAGCTCGGCGGCGAGGACCACCAGCTCACGCCGCTGTCGCAGCTGCTCGAGCTCAGTCACCGGTGCCTCGCAGGAGCTGCTCGAGCCCCTTCTCGTCGCCCTTCAGCACCTTGATCGTCTCGTCGAAGATCGAGTGGCGCTTCTTGGACAGCGAGAGGATGTAGAAGCCCCCGCCGATCCCAGCGGCGAGGAAGACGCCCGCGCAGATCGCGACGATCAGCGGCCGGTTCTCGTCGCTCGCGTACAGCGCGAGGGCGAGGATCGCCAGCAGCAGGCCGAAGGTGACGAGGTAGAGCGCGGCGATGGCGACCACGAGGAATCGCACCAGCCACGCCTTCTCCTCCTTCAGCTCGATCCCGATCAGCTCGAGGCGGGTCCGTACCGCGCGCACCCCCGTGGAGGCGAGCCCTTTCAGGTCGCCCACGATATTGGTCGCTTCGCGGATCACGGCAATCGCCTATCGGCGGGAAGCGAGGAAGCCGATGATTGCGCCCGCTGCGGCGGCGATGCCGACCGCGCGCCACGGGTTGCCGCGGACGTATTCATCGGTGGTGGTCATCGCGACCTTGGCGCCGTCGGTGACGGTGGTCTGGATCTCGCCGAATTTCTCGCGCGCCACTTCGTACTGGCCGGCGAGCTTCTGCTTGACCGCGTCGATCTGGGTGGCGCCTTCGTCCTTCACCGTCTTCAGCAGCTCCTGGGCTTCCGAGACAACGTTCTGGACATCACGGCCGACGGGGTTGGACTGGACACGGTTTTGCATGGTGAATTCTCCTTGGGGTTCAGGAATATTGGGATCCGTCTTTGCGTCGTGCGGAAGGCCGTCTGCGAGGGGCGCTTTCCCACTTCGTCAGGATAGGGAGGCGTCCGTGCAGCGCCTGTCGGCGCCCTGCTTGGACTTCGAGAAGCCAACCTCCCATTCCGGCGTGGGACTCCTCCGACACGCTCGGGTAGGGGCGGGACGACACCGCGACGCGGGGGTCGCCGACGGTCCCGCGAGGCATGCGCGCCTACGCTGTGGCAATAGATACCGCTACCGCACCAGGAGAAACCATGAAATCAAACATCGCCGCCGTTGCCGCTGCGCTCGCCAGCCTGGCGATGGCCGGCTGCGACCGCGACTCGGCCAACCGCGCCGAAAACGCCACGCGCACCACGGGGCAGAAGATCGACCGTGCGCTCGACCAGACGGGACAGAAGCTGGCCGAAGCGGGCGACAAATTGAAGCCGAAGCTCGAGCAGGCGGGTGCCGACATCAAGCCCGGCCTGGAACGCGCGGGCGAGAAGATCTCCGCCGCGGCCGAGAAGACCGGCGAGAAAATCTCCGCCACCGCGCAACGCGCCACCGCCGGCATGAAGGAATCGATCACCGACAACTCCCGCGTGAGCACCTCGGCTTCGGGGACGAGCGGCACTGGCGTCTCCGTCAGCACCGGCGAGCGCACGTCGCTCACCGGCATTTCTCCCGAGACGCGCGCGACGCTGGGCGACACCGCCATCACCGCGTCCATCAAGGCCGACTACCTGAAGGATCCCGACCTGAGCGTGCTGCGCATCGACGTCGATACCACCGATGGCGTCGTGACCCTCAATGGCACGGCGGAAAGCGATGCCGCCCGCAAGCGCGCCGAGCAGCTCGCCGCCGCCCAGAAGGGCGTGAAGCAGGTCCGCAACTACCTCACCCTCAAGCGCGGCTGAGCCTTGTTCCCCGGGGTCAGACCCCGGTGTAACAAACCTGCAAGGTTCGGAAGGAAACGTCACCCCCTCGGGAGGAGGGGGTGCGTAGTATCCTTTCCACCATGCATGCGGACGCCACGTTGCAACGCAATCCCGGCGAGGCCGGCGCCACGCGGCGCTGCCGTGTCCTGCTGGTCGAGGACAGCGCCCGGTTGGCGGCCTCGATCCGGGATTACCTCGAGCGCCAGAATTACGAAGTGTTCATCGAGGGTGACGGGCTCGCCGTCGCGGAGCGATACGACCGCCTGAAGCCCGACCTGGTGATCCTCGACCTGATGCTGCCCGGCAAGGATGGGCTCACCATCTGCCGCGAGCTGCGCCGCCACGACCGCATTCCGATCCTGATCCTCACCGCCAAGGGGGAGAACATCGACCAGGTGCTGGGGCTGGAGATGGGCGCGGATGATTACGTAGTGAAGCCGGTGGAACCGCGGGTGCTGCTGGCGCGCGTGGAAGCGCTGCTGCGCCGCGCCCGCTCGGCACCTGCCGAGACGCGCGAAGCGCGCCTCACCGCCGGGCGCTTGCGCATCGACGGCTCGAAGCGCGCGGCGACCATCGATTCGCAGCCGGTCGAGCTCACCACCGGCGACTTCGACATCCTCTGGCTGCTCGCTTCGCGCCAGGGCAACGTGGTGACGCGCGACGAGATCCTGCGCGTGGTGCGCGGCATCGACTACGACGGC
>DATLEL010000437.1:0-5323 GCA_035525255.1 Usitatibacter sp. | reverse complement strand
TCGAATCCCATTACCAAGGAAGACCGTTCGCGCATGAACGTGCCGTTCCGCCTGCGGGACGATTCCCTCGACGCGCGCTTCATCGCCGAGTCGGAGGCGCGCGGCCTGTCGCAGCTGAAGGGTCACCGCAGCGTGGGCGGCATGCGCGCCTCGATCTACAACGCGATGCCGGTGGAGGGCGTGGAGGCGCTGGTCGCCTTCATGGAAGAATTCCGCAAGAAGCACGGGTAGGGCGGCGTGGCCCCGTTCCGCGTCGCGGTCTACAACGCGATTTCCTCCCGTGGCCTCGAGCGCTTCCCCGCGCCGCATTACACGGTGGGCAAGGGGCTCGCCGAGCCCGATGCCATCCTGCTGCGCTCCCATGTGCTCACCGAAGCGGAAGTACCCGCGAGCGTGAAGGCCATCGGGCGGGCCGGCACCGGCGTGAACAACATCCCTGTCGAGGCGATGTCACGGCGCGGCGTGCCGGTATTCAATGCCCCGGGTGCCAATGCCAACGCGGTGAAGGAGCTCGTGCTGGCGGCGATGCTCGCCACCGCGCGCAACCTCGTGCCCGCGGCGGCATACGTCCACGCACTCGCTCCGGGCAACGACTTCGAGAAGCACGTCGAGGACGGCAAGAAGCAGTTCGCCGGCTTCGAGCTTCCCGGGCGCACGCTCGGTGTCGTCGGCCTGGGCGCGATCGGCGGCCTGGTGGCGGACACCGCGATCAAGCTCGGCATGAAGGTGCTGGGATACGACCCGGAGATCACGGTCGACAACGCGTGGCGGCTGCCGGCCTCGGTGAAGCGCGCCAACTCGGTGGAGGAAGTCCTCAAGGGCTCGGATATCGTGAGCCTGCACGTGCCGCTGGTGGAGAAGACCCGCCACCTGATCGGCATCCAGTGCCTCGCGCATGCGCGCCGCGGCCTGGTGCTGCTCAACTTCTCGCGCGATGGCATCGTCGACGAGGAGGCCGTGGTCCACGCGCTTGCCGACAAGCGGCTACGCAAGTACGTGACCGATTTCCCCAGCCCGCGCCTGCAGGGAAACGCCGGCGTGCTGGCGTTGCCGCACCTGGGAGCCTCCACCGAGGAGGCGGAGGAGAATTGCGCTTTCATGGTGGTCGACCAGCTGCGCGAGTTCCTCGAGCAGGGCACGGTGAGGAACGCGGTGAACTTCCCCGCGGTCGAGATGGCGCGCGAGTCTCCGCACCGCATCGCCATCGCCAACTCCAACGTGCCGAACATGCTCGGGCAGATTTCGACTACGATGGCGCAGGCCGGCCTCAACATCCACAACATGGTCAACAAATCGCGCGGCGAGATGGCGTACACGCTCGTCGACCTCGACAGCCCGGCGGCACCCGACGTGGTCCAGCGCATCGCGCATATTCCGGGCGTGCTGTCGATCCGCGCCATCCCGGGACTGGCATGAGCGAGCTCGAGCGGCTGCGCGAGGAGATCGACCGCCTCAACGATCGCATCCTCGAGAACCTGAACGAGCGCGCGCGCCTCGCACGCGCCATCGGCACGCTCAAGGTGGGCCAGGCTTACCGGCCGGAGCGCGAGGCGCAGGTGCTGCGCCGAATCAAGGAACGCAACAAGGGACCCCTCGCCGACGAGACCGTCGCGTTGCTCTTCCGCGAGATCATGTCGGCGTGCCTCGCCCTCGAGCGCCCGATCACCGTGGCCTACCTCGGCCCGCGAGGCACCTTCAGCGAGAGCGCCACGATGAAGCACTTCGGCCACGCCGCCGAAGGGCAGCCGGCGCCGTCGATCGACGAGGTCTATCGCGCAGTGCAGTCGGGCGCCGCGGATTTCGGCGTCGTGCCGGTGGAGAACTCCACTGAGGGTGCCGTCGGCCGCTCGCTCGACCTCATGCCGCAATCGCCGCTCAAGGTCTGCGGCGAGGTCCTGATTCCCATCCACCATCACCTGATGGCGAACGGGGTCAGCGATGTTGGCACGATCCCCCGGGTGTTCTCGCACAGCCAGTCACTCGCGCAGTGCCACGAGTGGCTCAACAGCAACCTGCCCCGCGCCGAGCGTATCGCCGTCGCGAGCAACGCCGAGGCCGCGCGCCGCGCCGCCGAGGAGCCGGGCACTGCCGCCGTCGCGGGCGACGCTGCCGCCGAGCGCTACGGCCTCGCCATCCACGCCTCCAACATCGAGGACGAGCCCAACAACACCACCCGCTTCCTGGTGCTGGGCGACTACGAGCCGCCGCCCTCGGGGCGCGACAAGACCTCGCTGGTGCTGTCGGCGAAGAACCGCGCCGGCGCGGTGTACGAGATGCTCACGCCCTTCGCCACGCGCGCCGTGTCGATGACCAAGTTCGAATCGCGCCCATCGCGCGCGGCCCTGTGGGATTACCTCTTCTTCGTCGACATCGAAGGGCATCGCGACGACCCGCAGGTGGCCGAGGCGCTGGCCGAGGTCGGGCGGATCGCGGGATACATCAAGGTGCTGGGGTCGTATCCAGTAGCGGTGCTGTGAGGGCACCCGTGCCGCAGGCACCGGACAACGTCCTCAGGATCGCGCCCTATGTCCCCGGCAAGCCGATCGCGGAGACGGCACGCGAGCTGGGACTACGCGAGCACGACATCCTCAAGATGGCCTCGAACGAGAATCCCCTCGGGCCGTCGCCGAAAGCGCTCGCCGCCATCCGCGGTGCGCTGGACCAGCTCCACTACTATCCCGACGGCGCGGGCTTCGAGCTGAAAGCGGTGTTGGCACGGCAGCTTCCGGTCGCGCCCGAGAACATCGTCCTCGGCAATGGCTCCAACGACGTGCTGGAGCTGGTGACACGCGCGTACCTGCGTCCCGCGGATTCCGCCGTGTACTCGAAGCACGCATTCATGGTTTACCCGCTTGCGATCCAGGCGGTCGGCGCGACGCACATCGAGGTGCCCGCGAAGGATTTCGGCACGGACCTCGATGCCATGGCGCGAGCGGTGCGAGCCGACACGCGCATGGTGTTCCTCGCCAACCCGAACAACCCCACCGGCACGTTCAACGCGTGGGAAGCCATCGAGCGCTTCACCGAACGCGTGCCTCCCGAAGTGCTGGTAGTCCTCGACGAGGCGTATGGCGAATACCTTCCGGACGCGCTGCGCGCGCCCACCGCCGGCTGGCTCGCGCGTTTCCCCAACCTGGTGATCTCCCGCACGCTCTCGAAGGCTTACGGGCTGGCCGGCCTGCGCGTGGGCTTCGGGCTTGCCGATCCGGCGGTGGCCGACGTGATGAATCGCGTCCGCCAGCCGTTCAACGTGAACCACCTCGCCATGGTCGCCGCGTGCGCCGCGCTCGAGGACCACGAGTTCATCGCGCGCAGCCGCTCGGTGAATGCCGCAGGTCTCGAGCAGCTGCGCCGCGGCTTCGAGCGCCTGGGGCTCGCGTACATCCCCTCGTACGGCAACTTCATCACGGTGCACGTGGGCGACGCGGACCGGGTGTATCGCGCGATGCTGGCCGAAGGCGTGATCGTCCGTCCCATCGCCGGTTACGGCATGCCCGAGCACCTGCGCGTCACCGTGGGCCTGCCGGAACACAACGAGCGCTTCCTCGGCGCGCTGCAGCGGGCGCTGGCGCGGGCGTGAAGCGCCTCAAGCGCATTGCCCTGGTCGGCGTGGGCCTCATCGGCGGCTCCTTCGCCCTGGCGGCGCGGCGCGCGGGGCTTGCCGGCACCATCGTTGGTATCGACCGCGATGCGGCGGCGCTCGAGCACGCGGCCGGGCTGGGCGTGATCGACACCACGGCCTCCTCGGTGAGCGAAGGGGTGCGCGGCGCGGACCTCGTCGTGGTAGCGGTGCCGGTTCGCGCGATCGGCAGTGTGCTGCACGACGTGGCGCTTTCGCTCGAGCCTCGCGGCGTGGTCACCGACGTCGGCAGCACCAAGGGCGAGGTGATGCGCGTCGCGCGCGAGGAGCTGCGCGGCTCATTCCCCCGCTTCGTGCCGGCCCATCCCATTGCCGGGCGCGAAGCGAGCGGCGTCGAAGCGGCGTTGGCCGATCTCTTCAAGGGCGCCCGCGTGGTGCTCACGCCCGCGGCGGAAACCGATGCCGACGCCGTCGAGGTGGTGCGCGCGTGCTGGGAAGGAATCGGCGCGCGCGTGACCCAGCTCGACCCCCAGCTGCACGACCGCATCTTCGCCGCGGTGAGCCACCTGCCGCACCTGCTTTCCTTCGCGCTCGTGTCCGAGATCGCCTCGCGTCCCGACGCCGCGGAGCTGCTCGGCTTCGCGGCGGGCGGCTTTCGCGACTTCACGCGCATCGCCGCGAGCTCCCCGGAGATGTGGCGCGACATCTCGCTGCAGAATCGCGACGCCCTGCTCGCCGAGCTGGACCGCTACGGCGCGCGGCTGGCGGTGTTTCGCGAGCTCATCGCGCGCGGCGAGGGCGCGGGACTCGAGCGCCTCATGGCGGAGGCGCGCTCCGCGCGCAGCGCGTGGGCGGCCGGCACGCGGCGCCCGTCGCCGGAATAACCGTGGATTTCCTCGACCTGCCGCGCGCCACGCGCGCCGCCGGAACGATCCGGCTTCCCGGCTCGAAGAGCATCTCCAACCGCACGCTGCTGCTGGCGGCGCTTTCCCGCGGCGCCACGGTGCTCGACGGATTGCTGGAGTCCGACGACACGCGGGTGATGCGCGAGGCACTGGAGACGCTCGGCGTTCGCATCGAGACGCTCGGGCCCGAGCGCGTGCGGGTCCACGGCGTAGGGGCAGGGCGCGGTTTCCCGGTGAAGCGCGCGTCGATCTTCCTCGGCAACTCCGGCACCACGGCGCGCTCGCTCGCCGCGGTCCTCGCGCTGGCCGATGGGCATTACGAGCTGCACGGCGTGCCGCGGATGCACGAGCGTCCCATCGGCGACCTCGTGGACGCCCTGCGGCCGCTGGGCGCGCGCATCGAGTATCGAGGCAACGCGGGCTTTCCCCCGCTCTCGATCGCGCCGCGGGAGCGCGGCGACATCGCTTCGTTGCGAATCCGCGGATCCATTTCCAGCCAATACGTTTCCGGCGTGCTGATGGCGCTGCCTTGGACGGGCGTGGCGATGCGCGTGGAGATCGAGGGTGAGCTCATCTCGAAACCGTACGTGGACCTCACGCTCGGGCTGATGCAGCGTTTCGGAGTGCCCGTGACTCGCGAGGGCTGGACCTCGTTCGAGATTCCGGCCGGCGGCGGTTATGAATCACCGGGCCAAGTGCCGGTGGAGGGCGACGCGTCGTCCGCCTCGTACTTCCTCGCCGCGGGCGTGCTGGGCGGTGGGCCGGTTCGAGTGGAAGGCGTGGGCCGCGCAAGCGTGCAGGGCGATATCCACTTCACCCGCGTCCTGGCGGCCATGGG
>DATLEL010000431.1:0-7086 GCA_035525255.1 Usitatibacter sp. | reverse complement strand
CGAGGACGCGCACCATGGCCACCAGCGCCCCAAGATCGAGGAATACGGCGACTCGCTCTTCTGCGTGGTGCAGATCGTCGAGCTCCACGGGGCCGAGATCCAGGTGGGCGAGGTGAGCCTCTTCGTCGGGCCCAACTACGTGCTGTCGGTGCGCCGCGGAAGCGAGAACGGCTTCGTCGCGGTACGCGAGCGCGCCGAGCGCGAGCCGCACCTCCTCACGAACGGATCGGGCTTCGTGTTCTACGCCATCATGGACAACGTGGTCGACCGGTACTTCCCGATCGTCGACGCCCTCGAGGTGGCGCTGGAAAAGATCGAGGAAGACATCTTCAAGGACGACGCGCCGCGGGCGAGCATCGCAGCGCTCTACGACCTCAAGCACAAGCTGATGGTGATGCGACATGCAGTGGAGCCGCTGATCGAGGTGGTCCACAAGCTCTACGGCGGGCGCGTGCCGCAGGTCTGCGTCGGCACCCAGGATTATTTCCGCGACGTCTACGACCACCTGCTGCGCGTGAGCCAGCAGCTGGACGGGCTGCGCGACATGGTGATCACGGCGATGTCGGTCAACCTTTCGATGATCACCATGGGCACCGGCGAGATCACCAAGAAGCTCGCGGCCTACGCGGCGCTGGTCGCGGTGCCGACGCTGATCGCCGGGGTCTACGGCATGAACTTCGAGCACATGCCGGAGCTCAAGTGGCAGTACGGCTACCCGCTCACCGTCGCCGTCATGCTGGGCATCGACGGCGTCCTGTTCCACAAATTCCGCAAGTCGGGCTGGCTCTAGGCCCGCTCGGGCTCCGCTTCCTTCAGCAGCCAGTCGCGGAACGAGGACACGCTGCCGTTCTCCGCGGTGTGCTCGGGCGTCACCAGGTAGTAGGAGTAGCTGGTGGGCGCCGTCACGTTGAAGGGCACCGCGAGGCGGCCGGCGTCGATCTCCGCGCTCACCAGCGGCTTCATCGCAAGCGCCACTCCCATGCCCTCGATGGCCGCCTCCAGCGAGAGCGACGCGTCGCTGAAGTGCGGCCCCCGCGACGCGTCGAGGTCGTCCACGCCGACGGACTGCAGGAAATCACTCCAGCTCGGCCGCGCCCCCTCTTCGACCACGGTGTCATCGTGCAGCAGCGTGTGGTGGCGCAGGTCGTCGGGCTTGCGCAACGCGTGCGGCCCCTTCATGAGCTTCGGGCTGCAAACCGGGATGTACACCGCCGAGAAAACCTCGTCCACGTGCAGGCCGGGGTAGTGGCCGTTGCCGAATCGCACCATCACCAGCGGCGCATCGTCGCGCGCATCCGCCACCGGCATGAGGGCGCCATTCTCGCGCCCGTCGATCATCGCCGGGCGGCTCGCCACGTGCAGCTCGAGGCTGGGGTGCGAGGTGGTGAAGCGCGCGAGCCGCGGCACCAGCCAGCGCGCGGCGAAGTTGGGCGGGGCGATCACCGTGAGCGCGCAGTTCGCCTCGCGCGCCCGCACGGTTTCGATAGCGGCGTGCAGGCTGTCCAGGCCCTCGCGCAGGCGCGGCAGCATCGCGGTGCCTTCGGAAGTGAGCTCGAGCGCTCGCGTGAGTCGCCGGAAGAGGGACACGCCGAGGAATTCCTCCAGCAGCTTGATCTGGTGGCTGACCGCCCCCGGGGTCACGTGCAGCTCCGCAGCCGCCTTCTTGAAGCTCAGGTGGCGCGCAGCCGCCTCGAACGCGCGGAGCGCATTCAGGGGGGCGGAGCGGTCGGGGACGGGTCGGGCCATGGCCTCGTTTAGCTAATGCGTTGCCGGAAAACAAATCGCTTGTTGCACTGCAACATGATACCTATATTTGGTTGACGGACCCGTAGTCAAGCCTGTCGGCAGCGGATTCCGTGATCGCCAAAAGGAGCACGAACATGGATTTCAAGAACGAGTACCCCGAATACGCCGTCATCGAACAGCACATCCGCCGCGCCCGCATCGAGCGCTCCGTGGCGGTGAGCCACGCCCTCATCGCCGCGGGGGAGTCCATTGTGCGCGGCCTCAAGCGCCTCGCCGCTTCCCTGGGCAGCAACCTCGAGGCGGAGCGCGACCGCCGTGCCGTGGAGGCCGACGCGTTCCTGAAGCGCTCGGTGCCGCGTTATTGACCCCCGGCCCCGGTACGTGAAGTACCGGGGGCTCGGCGTTGCGGGGTTCCACGAGCTGCATGCAACGGAATGGGGCCCGCGGTCCAGCAAGCAGGTCGTCGTCTGCGCTCACGGCTATAGCGGCAACGGCCGCGATTTCGATTACCTCGCCCGCGACCTCGCCTCCCGCGGCGCGCGCGTCATCTGCCCCGATTTCGCCGGCCGCGGCCAGAGCGCCTGGCTGCCCGCGTTCGAGTACCACTTCGGCCGCTACCTCGCCGACATCGCATCCCTCCTCGCCCATCTCGAGGTGACCGAGGTCGATTGGGTAGGCACGTCCATGGGCGGCCTGATCGGCATGGCGCTCGCCGCGCGGCGCGGGGCGACGCTGCGCTCGCTGGTGATGAACGACATCGGCGCGTACCTTCCGGCGGATGCGCTGCTGCACATCTCGCGCAACCTGCACTCGGAGCAGCCGTTCGCTTCGTTGCGCGATGCCGAGGCGCACGTGCGCCACACCCACCGCGAATGGGGGGATATCAGCGACGAGCAATACCGCCATCTCGTCACGCACGGCACGCGCCGCGAGGCCGATGGCTATCACCTGCATTTCGACCCGCAGCTGGAGATCGTCGCGAAGCCGCCGCCCTACGCGCCGGGCATCTACCTCTGGGACGCGTGGTATCGCCTGCACTGCCCGGTGCTGCTGCTGCGCGGCGAGGACTCCCAGGTGTTCCCGGCGCACGTCGCCAAGACCATGCTGGACGTGAAGCCCGCGGCACGCCTGGTGGAATTCGCGGGCTGCGGCCATGCCCCGGCGCTGATGTCCGCGGAGCAGATCGAGGTGGTACGCGAATTCGTGCTCCCGGAACCGCGCATGATGGCGGCTGTCTCCCGAGGTGCCCGCCATGACCGCGTCCAACGTCTTCATACTTCCCGGCCTGCTTGAGGATGCCGACGCCTTCGCGGCGGTGATGCGCGGCTTGGCCGACGTCGCGACCTGCCAGGTGGCGGACATGACGCGCGCCGACAGCATCGCCGGGCTCGCGCGATCCGCGCTCGAGCAGGCGCCAGCGGGCCCGCTCCACCTCGCCGGCCACTCCATGGGCGGATACGTCGCTCTCGAAATCATGCGGCAGGCGCCGGGGCGGGTTGCGAAGCTGGCGCTCCTCAACACCCACGCGCGCCCCGACTCGCCCGAATCCACGGAGAACCGCCGCCGGCTCCTCAAGCTCGCGGAGACCGATTTCCAGGCAGTGATCTCGACCCTGCTGCCGAAGCTCATGACCGCGGAGCACGTGCGCGACGCGGCTCTGGCCGGGATCGTCGGCGGCATGGCCCTGGCGGTCGGCAAGGAGGCCTTCGCGCGCCAGCAGGCGGCCATCATCGGCCGCATCGACAGCCGCCCGCACCTCGCGGCGATCCGCTGCCCCACGCTGGTGGTCGCGGCGCGCAGCGACCAGCTGATGCCGGTGGAGATCCTGCAGGAGATGGCCGACGCGATCCCGGGTGCACGCCTGGAGATCGTCGAAGACTGCGGCCACATGGCGCCGATGGAGCAGCCGCGCGAAGTCATCGCCTTGCTGCGGGAATGGCTCACCGGGCGGCGCGAACCCGGCCCCACATTCCCGGTCGAAGCTCCGCCCGCCTCGTAACCAGGAGAACAACATGAACCTGCACCTCACCATCGGCCCCATCGTCGCACTGATCGCCGGCATCCTGATCCTGGTCATGCCGGGACTGCTGCGCTTCATCGTGGCGATCTACCTCATCGCCATCGGAGTCATCGGGCTGCTGACGAACGTCAAGTTCTGACGCGGGGAGCCGGCCATCTAGAATCACCGGATGACCTCCACTCCCCAACTCTCGCTGCTCGAGTCCCGTGTCGTCGGCGTGCTTGTCGAGAAGCAACACACCGTCCCCGACAGCTATCCGCTCACGCTCAACGCGCTGGTCTCGGGCTGCAACCAGAAGACCAGCCGCGACCCGGTGATCGAGGCGGGCGAGGCGGAGGTGCAGGCGGCGATCGACCGCCTCAAGTCGCTGTCGATGGTGATGGAATCGAGCGGCGGCCGCGTGATGCGCTATGCGCACAACGCCGGCAAGGTGCTCGGCATCCCGCCGCAATCCATGGCGCTGCTGGCGGTGCTTTTCCTGCGCGGCCCGCAGACGCCGGGCGAGCTGCGCATCAACAGCGAGCGGCTGCACAAGTTCGGCGACATCCTGTCGGTGCAGGCATTCCTCGAGGAGCTGGCGGAGCGGCGCGACGGCGCGTTGGTGCGCGAGCTGCCGCGCCAGCCGGGCGCCCGCGAGGCGCGCTGGACGCACCTGCTGTCGGGAGAGCCGGTGGTGTCACAGGGTTCGTCCCCCGCGGCCGACGCGGACGATCGCCTCACCGTAAGCGAGATCGCCACGCTGCGCGCGAACGTCGACCGGCTCGAGGGCGAGGTGGGAGCACTTCGTGAAACCGTCGCACGCCTCTGCAAGGAGCTCGGCATCACTCCGTGAGCGCGGGATCGTCCTCGCTCGCGCGAGCGGCAGGCCACTCGCGCCAACCGCCCAGCACCGGGAAGTACAGCCCCAGCATCGCCTCGCCGTTCACCGCCACGCTCGCATAGCGCTGCAGCTGATCGCGGTAGCGCGACTGCTCCGCCAGCAGGAAGCTCTCGACGTCGCCGCCCTGGTGCGTGCTGGTCTTGTAGTCGACGATCCAGGAGCGGCCTTCGGCGTCGACGAACATACGGTCGATGACCAGGCGCCGGCGCTCCCCGTCCACCAGCGCCGAAAGGCGGTATTCATTGCGCGCAGCGCGCTGCGGGCCGAGGAGCCAGCGGCCGCGGGAATCGTCGAGCGTGGCGATGAGGGCGCCGATCACGCGCGTGACCGCAGGCTCGATTTCCGCGACGGCCACGCCGCGCGCCGCAAGCTCGTTCGCTATCGCAGCCCGTGCGCCGGAGATCCGCGCGCGGTCCCAACCCACGAGCTCGTCCTCGGCGATGCGCTGCAGCCAGCGGTGCACGACGCTGCCCACGTGGCGCGCGGTCTCTCCTACCCACGAGAACTCGATCGCGTCGCGGTCGCGGCCGGGATCGGCAGGCGCACTCCACGAAAGTGCCGGCGGCACCGCGATCGACGCGGGCGCGGCAAGCCGCAGGAGCTCGTCCTCGCGCGTGGGCGCGACGGCGCTCGCCGCCACTGACGCCACCGGGTTGGGGGCGGTGTTGAAGTCGGTGGCGACGATGGGCCACAGCTTCGCCAGCAGGGACGTGCGCGCCGGCTCCTTCACTACGCCCGCGGGATCACGCTTGCAGTCGCCGATCAGGTGCAGCCGGCTGCGAGCGCGGGTGGCCGCCACGTAGAGCACGCGCCCGCCCTCGTGGGCGCTCTTCTCCTTGTCGAGGCGGCGGATCAGCTCGTAGATGGCGTCCTTGTCGCTGCCGGCGGGATTCACCGGCGCGAGCAGCAGGCCCTCGAGCGTCTCCATCCACATGAAGAGCTTGCGCTCGTCGCTGGCGGTGTCGGCGTGGAGGCCGGGCACGATGACCGTATCAAACTCGAGCCCCTTGGCATTGTGGATCGTCATCACCTGCAGGCGCTCCGAGACGCCCGCGCCGGGACGCGAGAAGAGCTTCGCCAGCCCCGCTTCGAAGTCCAGCAGCGAGGTGAGGCGGCCCGCCTCCTCGAATTTTTCCAGGTGCGCGAGGTAGCAATCGGCATCCTCGAGGTCGACGGCCTCTTGCAGGCACGCGGGTCCCTCGAGCGCAAGCCAGGCGCCCTCGACCGCGTCGCGCAGGCTGCTGCGCGCGCGTTGCGCGAGCGCGCGTCCCATCACCGTGCGCACGCGTTCCAGCCGTTGCGCGCCGTCGGGCGAGATCGCCGCCACCACTCCTTCGTCGCCGATGCGCTCCCAGACCGATGCGCCGTCATGCGCGCCGGCGATCGCCTCCAGGTCCTGCAGCGTGAGGCCCGCCCACGGGGCGCGCAGCACCGCGAGCCACGACACGCGGTCGGCGGGATGGGAGATGGCGCGCGTGAGGGCGAGCAGGTCCTGCACCACCGGCCGGTCCACCAGCGGCTCGATCTCCACCGCCCGGAACGTGAGCCCTTCGGAGCGCAGCCGCGGAAGGATGTCGGCGAGGTGCGTGCGTGCGCGCACCAGGATCGCGACAGTGGATGGCTCGCCATCCGCGCGCGCCGGAGCCGCGAGCGCCTCGCGGGCGAGCCGCGCGACCAGCTTCGCCTGCCCCTCGGCGTCGCCATTGAAGAACGGATGCGCGGTCACGGACTCGGCCGCCGCGGGGTGGACCGCGACCGAGGGGGAGTAGCTCACGGCGCCCGCGGCGACATCGTCGTTCGAGGGCAGCACCTGGGCGAATGCGCGATTCACCCACGCGACGATGCCTGCCTGGGAGCGGAAGTTCGCCTGCAGCACCAGCGATTCGAGTGCGACGGAGCCGATGCCATGGCGCTGCGCGTGCAGGAAAAGCCCCACCTCCGCCTCGCGGAAGCGGTACACCGACTGCATCGGGTCTCCCACCACGAAGAGCGTGCGCCCGTCACCGGCCTCCCATCCCGAGGTGAGGTGCACGAGGAGGTCGCGCTGCGTGATCGAAGTGTCCTGGAACTCGTCCACCAGGATGTGGCGGATGCGATAGTCGAGCGCCAGCATCAGGTCCGTGGGGCCGTCGCCAGCATCGAGGGCGCGCAATGCCGCCTGGTTGATCTCGATGAAGTCGGCCTCGCCGTGGCGCGCGAACACCAGCTTCAGCTCCGCGGCGGCGCGCGGCAGCAGGCGGCGGATGGCGTCGAGCGCTTCCCATTGCGCCTCGCTGTAGCGCGCGTCGGGCAGCGACTTCACCGCGCATACCGCCTCCAGCAATCCGTCGACGTTCGCGAACGCCGCCGGCGAGGGGGGCTTCTTGCGCCACTCGTTCTTGCCCGTGAGCCAACCGGTGCAAAGCGCTCTCCACGCATCGACGTCGTCGATGCCCGGCAA
>DATLEL010000430.1:0-5909 GCA_035525255.1 Usitatibacter sp. | reverse complement strand
CGCTCGCGCGAGGAACTGCAGGCCGCGTTCGAGGGTGCCGCGCTCAAGGTAGTACAGCGCATGGCCGTGCGGCCGAAGCACCCACGGGCATCGGACGCGAGCGATCCCCTGCACCGCGCACGCATGGCCGAAGTGACGTCGCTCTGGAGGCTATCGGCATGAACCCTTCCTGGAAATGGCTCGCCGCCGTCGCGTCGCTCGCCGCGGCGGCGCCGCTCTTCGCGCAGGACCGGACCGTGGCGCTCGGCAAGCAACGCGCCGCCGCGTCGCGGCTCGAATGGGAAACACGGGAAGCGGGGCACCCGACCCTCGGCAACATCCGCTTCGCGGTCCTCAAGACCCCGGTGGAGACCCAGGCCGGCAACGGCAAGGTCTATTCACGCGCATATCTCTCCTGCCAGAAAACCAGCCGCAAGCTCGCCATCGAGCTCACCAACACGACGGCGCCCAACGACCCCGGAGGATTGCGGCCGGCGACGATGCCGCGCCTCACTTGCAACCGCGCCGAGGGCGACAAGCTGGTGCAGGAGGGATTGCTGGCCAACTGGGAGGTGAGCGACATCGGCGATGCGCTCACCCGCGGCTTCCGCCCTTTCCCGCTGCGCGAGTGCGTGACCATCGGTGTCGAGCAGGAGGTGGAGCTGCCCAAGGGGTGGGCGCCAAAAACCGTTGCGATCGCGTTCGAGATCGCTCCCTATGGACGCGAGCTGGACTCGGTGTTCGTCAGCTGCGGCGAGGTCTCGGCCTATGAGGCTTCCGCTCCCAGCGTAGCGGCCTCATCCGCCCCCCGTGCGGCCGCTCCGCCTCGGGCGCCGCCTCCCGCTCCGGCAACACCCGCAGCACCAGCGCCGCGTCCTGCTCCCGCGCCGCCTGTTCCCCCGACGCAGGCCGACAATGCCGGCTGGCAGGAAGCGCGTACGCTGGCGAGCGGCAAGACCAACGTCCGCGCGGGCCCGTCGCTGGATTCCGCCATCGTCGTAGCGCTCTATCCGGGTGACGTCGTCCTCGTGCAGCGCAGCGGCAACGACGATTGGTGGCGGGCGAAGTCGCGCAAGGCGAAGGGATTCGAGGGCTTTATCCGCCAGGACCGGCTGGTCTTCAAGTAGCTATTCCCTCTCGATCGATTGCGACGCGAGCCACGTAGCGCCCGGCGCGAGCACGACCGGCGGCTCGATGGCGGCGGCCTCGACGCAGAGCATGCGCCGGAATCCGTCGGGCGCCATATCCACCATCCGCGCGGTTCGCTCACGTCCCGGGTTCCACACGACGGTGTCGCTGAAGTTGCGTTGCACGATGCGCACCACACGCTGGCCGTCCTCCAGCCGCGTCGCGGGAGGCGCCACGAAGTAGATGCGATCGATGGGCTCATCGGCAGTGACCTGCTCGCGCGCCTCGACCTTCCTCTCGCTCGAACCGCGTTCCAGGTAGGTCATCCCACGCAAGCCACCCAGCCGCAGCTTCGCCGCATCGGACACGCGCAGGTACGTGTGCAATGCCGCCATGAAACTCATCGAAGCCTCTCCGGTGTTGACGACCTGGAGCTGCACGTCGAGCCGCGTGCCGCGGATCGTGGCGGAGAGCTCGAGGCGAAATCGCGAAGGCCATAGCGCGAGCGTCTCGTCCGAGCTTTCCAGCCTGAAGCGCGCCCGCGAGCCATCCGCGGTGTCCAGTCCATCGATGAAGGTCCAGTCGCGGGTGCGCGCAAAGCCGTGCTGCGCCAGGGGACCGCGGTCAGCAAACTGGGGAAACACCACGGGGATCCCGCCGCGGATGGCGCTCCCGGCCTCGAATGGACTGCGCTCGCTCACGAACAGGCATTCCTCGCCCGCCGGCAACGTCCACGACACGAGATGCGCGCCCTGCATCGTGGCAGTCGCGCTCGCACCGCCAGGGATTCCCCACCGGACCGCCGGCATCCCGTGGAACTCGATCAACTCGCTCGGCATGGATTGGAGTCTACCTGTTTACATACCTTGCAGCGCAATGTATGCTGGCTCTACGTACTCTGCGGGCCGAAAAACCTCATGGAAATCAACAAAGACCTCGTGGCCGCCTCCGCGACCTCGCTCATCCTGGCGATCATCGCCGAGGGCGACAGCTACGGCTACGCGATCCTCAAGAGGGTGAGCGACCTGTCGGGGGGCCAGCTTCAATGGACCGACGGGATGCTCTATCCGGTGCTGCACCGGCTTGAACGCCAGGGCCACATCGAGGGAGCGTGGGGGGCCTCGGAGACCGGGCGCAAGCGCAAGTACTACCGCATCACCGGGCCCGGGCGCGCGCAGCTCGCCGAGCAGCGCCAGCAATGGCAAACGGTCGACGCGGCGCTGCGCAACATCTGGCGCGCCGTCACCCCGATCGCATCCTCGCAGGTGGCCCATGGTTGAGCACGCGCTGACGGGAGTTGACCCGCTGGAGAACCAGATCGCGCAGTGGCGCAGTTACCTGCAGCGCCGCGCGGCCATCCGGCCGCAGGACGTGGCCGAGCTGGAGGATCACCTGCGTGGCGAAGTGGCCGCGCTGCGCGACGGCGGACTCTCGGACGACGAGGCCTTCCTGGTCGCGGTGAAGCGCATGGGGGCGCTGGATGCGATCTCGAACGAGTTCGCGCGCGAGCACTCCGATCGCCTCTGGAAGCAGCTCGTCATGGCGCGGTCCGATGGCGCTCCGGGCGATCGTGCCCCGCTGGAAATGGTCGTCGTGTTCGCGCTCGCGATGATGGCCGCGATCGCGATCAAGCTGCCGGCGCTCTTCGGGCTCGAATGGGGCGAGAAACACGCGCCGTTCTACGCGCGCAACGCGAGCTTGTTCGTCCTGCCGTTCCTCGCAGGCTACTTTGCGTGGAAGCGCGTCCTCGGCCAGCGTGCGTGGATGGGGCTGGCCGCGGGCTTCGCTGCCGCAGCCATCATCGCGAATCTCTATCCCTTCGAGGCACGCAGCAGCACCCTTATCCTCGCCGTGCTGCACTTGCCCATCGCGCTCTGGCTGCTGGTGGGGATCGCCTATGCGGGCGGCCGGTGGCGCCAGGGTGAAGGGCGCATGGATTTCGTACGCTTCTCCGGAGAGCTCGCGATCTACTACGCGCTCATCGCGCTCGGGGGCGGCGTGCTGGTCGCCATCACCATCGGCATGTTCCAGGCGATCGGCGTCAGCGCGGAGAAACTGCTCGAGCAGTGGCTCCCCTGCGCCATGGTGGGCGCGGTCATCGTGGGCGCGTGGCTGGTCGAAGCGAAGCAGGGCGTGATAGAGAACATGGCGCCGGTGTTGACGCGGCTCTTCACGCCGCTCTTCGCCGTCGCGCTGCTGGCGTTCCTCGGCACCATGGCCTGGACCGGGCGCGGCATCGACATCGAGCGCAACGCGCTCATCGCATTCGACCTGCTGCTGGTGCTGGTGCTCGGCCTGTTGCTTTATTCCATCTCGGCGCGAGAGCGGGAAGCGCCGCCGGGCGCGTTCGACCGGCTGCTTGTGTTGCTGCTCGCGAGCGCGCTCGTGGCCGACACGTTCGCGCTGGCCGCGATCGCGGCGCGCATCTCGGCCTTCGGGTTCACGCCCAACCGCGTGGCGGCGCTCGGCTTCAACATCATCCTGTTCGTGAACCTGGCCTGGTCGGCAGTGCTCTACGTGCGCTTCCTGCGCGGTCGCAAGGCCTTCGCGCGCCTCGAGCGCTGGCAGACGGCGTACCTGCCGGTGTTTCCGGCGTGGGCCGCTTTCGTCGTCATCGTTTTTCCGCTGGTCTTCGGCTTCCGCTGAGCTACGCGCCCGGCCAACGGTCCGCACCGATCGCCGCCGCGAGCGCTTCAAAGTCGTCCCCCTCGACGTAAACCTGCGCGGAGACGCGCAGCAGCAGCGCCCCGCCGAACGCCACCGCCATCGCCTGGATGCGGTGGCGCTGCCACAGGCCGCGCATCACCTCCTCCGCATCCGCCGGCGCCGCGGGACGGCGTTGCGGCAGGACGAACGAGCGCATCGCGCAGGCGGGATCCGCGGCGCCCACCGGGCTCGCGCCTATCGAACCGAAAACTTGCGTGGCCCGCTCGATGAGCGTGGCGCGATATTCGCGCGCGCGCGGCGGGTCGAGCCCTTCGAAGAAGCGCAGCGCGGCCGGAATGCAGAGCCAGCCGGTGTAATCGCGGGTGCCGACGTAGTCGAACGACTCGGGGAAGCCCAGGCCTACGTAGTGGCTCACGACCAGCGGCGCTGTGATCGCCGCGGCGTCGGCCGAGGCGTACAGGAACGCGGTGCCCTTCGGCGCGAACAGCCACTTGTGCGCATTCGACACGTACCAGTCGGCACCCAGGGCGGCGAGGTCCAGCGGCACGTGGCCCACCGCATGGGCGCCGTCCACCAGCACGCGGGCGCCCCACCGCCGCAGCTCCGGCACGAGGCGCTCGAGCGGCAGCCGCAGCGCGGTGGGCGACGTGATGTGGTCGACGATGGCGAGGCGCACTTGCGGCGTGAGCGCTTCCCGGAAGCCGTGCACGATCGCGTCGGAAGAGCCCGGAAGTGCGAGCGTCACCACCCGAGGGCGCGCGCCCGTCTCGGCGCAACGCGCCTCCACCATCAACCGGACCGCGTTGTACGTATGGTCCGTGATGAGGATCTCGTCGCCCGCTGCGAGCGGCACCGAGCGCAGCGCCGATTGGACGCCTGCCGTCGCGTTCTCGACGAACGCGATGCGCTCCGGCGCTGCACCGACGAACGTCGCGAGTGCGGCGGCGGCCTCGCGCAGGCGCGTCGCGGCCTCGCGGGGCGCGATACCGTCGCGAAAGAAGACGTCCGGCTGCGCTTCCATCTCCACGCGGAAACGCTCCTGCTCGGCGAGCACCTCGCGCGGGCACGCGCCGAACGAACCGTGGTTCAGGAAGCGCCCGTCGGGGCGCAAGTGCCACAGGGGCAGCAACGCCCGGCCGAAGAGTCGGCTCATGGATTCGTCATCAGGGCTCGCGGGGCTGGGCGATCTGCCGCAGCGCCCGCTCGAACGCTTCCGGCGGCTGCGCCCCTTCGATGACGTATTTGCCGTCGATGACCACGAACGGCACGCCGCCCACGCCTTGCTCGTGCCAGTAGCGCTCACGGGCGCGTACCTCCGCCGCGAACTCGTCGCTCTCCAGGATCGACTTCGCGCGCGTTGCATCGAGGCCGACTGCACCAGCGAGCTCCAGCAGCACGTCCTTCGCGCCTGGATTGCGGCCTTCCCCGTGGTACGCGCGCAAGAGTGCGCGCTTGAGCTCGGCCGCGCGACCTTCGAGCGCGGCCCAGTGCAGCATCCGGTGCGCATCGAATGTGTTCCACACATGAGTGCGCCGGCCAAACGTGAAACCGACGTCCGCCCCACGCTCGCGAATCATCGCTTGCGTCTGCGCGATCTGCGCCGGGGTGCGGCCGTACTTGCGCGCGAGGTACGGCACGACTTCCGCGCCCTCGGCGGTCATGTCGGGATTGAGCTCGAACGGCTCGAAATGGACCGTCGCATCCACTTCGCCGCCGAGGCGCGCGAGGGCCTGGTCCAGCGAAGCGAGCCCGATCGCACACCACGGGCAGGCCACGTCGGAGACGAAAGCGATGTCGAGGCGAGGTTTTTCCACGGAAGCCGCAGGAAGGTGTGTGGAGGCGGGGGTCGGAATCGAACCGGCGTACACGGCTTTGCAGGCCGCTGCATAACCACTCTGCCACCCCGCCTTGGGGTGCCGGGATCGCATCGCACGACGGCCCGGAGATGCAACGGGGGAAACCGGGTTGCACCGATTTCCCCCGCCTGGAGACTGGAGCGGCAGAAGAGTCTCGAACTCTCGACCTCAACCTTGGCAAGGTTGCGCTCTACCAACTGAGCTACTGCCGCGACGAACGACAAATTATAGCGTTTTCAGGCCCCTTCTTCAACCTCACGCCGGGGGCGGCGTGCCCTC
>DATLEL010000421.1:0-4149 GCA_035525255.1 Usitatibacter sp. | reverse complement strand
ATCGCCAGGGATAATATTTTCGCCACGCAGTTCCATCCCGAGAAAAGCAGCGCCGCGGGGCTCACGCTACTCAGCAATTTCGCCACCTGGGATCCCTAGCGGATCCGCGCCCCCATGCTGATCATCCCCGCGATCGACTTGAAAGACGGCCACTGCGTGCGCCTCGAGCAGGGCCGCATGGAATCGGCCACGGTGTTCTCCAAGGAGCCGGGCCAGGCCGCGCGGCAGTGGGCCGCGAAGGGCGCGAAGCGAATCCACGTCGTGGACCTGAATGGCGCGGTGGCAGGCAAGCCGCGCAACGAGGCGGCGGTGAAGCAGATCATCGCCGCCATCGACTCCGACATCCCGGTGCAGCTGGGCGGCGGCATCCGCGACCTGGATACGATCGAGCGCTACCTCGACGATGGCGTGTCGTTCATCATCATCGGCACCGCGGCGGTGAAGAACCCCGGCTTCCTGCACGAGGCGTGCGACGCCTTTCCCGGGCACATCATCGTCGGGCTCGATGCCAAGGACGGCAAGGTGGCCACCGACGGCTGGTCGAAGCTCACCGGCCACGACGTGGTGGACCTCGCCAAGCGCTTCCAGGACTACGGCGTCGAGGCGGTGATCTACACCGACATCGGCCGCGACGGCATGATGACCGGCGTCAACATCGAAGCCACCGTGCGCCTCGCGCAGGCGCTCACGGTGCCCGTGATCGCGAGCGGCGGCCTTAACAGCCTCGAGGACATCCGCAAGCTCTGCGAAGTGGAGTCGGAAGGCATCACCGGCGCCATCACCGGGCGGGCCATCTACGAGGGCAAGCTCGACTTCGCCGAGGCGCTCAAGGTAGCCGCGGGCGAAGCCCAGGCATAGGTGCTCGCCAAGCGCATCATCCCGTGCCTCGACGTGCATGCCGGCCGCGTGGTGAAGGGAGTGAACTTCGTGCAGCTGCGAGACGCGGGCGACCCGGTGGAGATCGCACGGCGCTATGACGACGCGGGCGCGGACGAGATCACCTTCCTCGACATCACCGCGTCCAGCGATGCGCGTGACACCATCCTCGAGGTGATCGAGCGCGTGGCCGAGCAGGTCTTCATTCCCCTGACCGTGGGCGGCGGCGTGCGGCAGGTGGAGGACGTGCGCAAGCTGCTGAACGCTGGAGCCGACAAGGTGAGCATCAATACGTCCGCGGTCGAGAACCCCGAGCTGGTCGAGCGCGCCGCGTGCCGCTTCGGCTCGCAGGCCATCGTGGTCGCCATCGACGCACGCGCTTCGGGCCCGGGGCGCTGGGAGGTCTACACCCACGGCGGCCGGCGCGCGCGCGGCTTGGACGTGGTGGAGTGGGCCGCGGCCATGGCAGCGCGCGGGGCGGGCGAGATCCTGCTCACCAGCATGGACCGCGATGGCACCAAGAGCGGCTTCGACCTGGGGCTCACGCGCGCGGTCGCGGACGCGGTGCCCGTTCCGGTGGTGGCGAGTGGCGGAGTCGGAAGCATGGAGCATCTCGCCGAGGGTATCGAGCAGGGGCGCGCCGATGCCGTGCTCGCCGCCTCGGTATTCCACTTCGGCGAAATCGCCATTCCCGACGCGAAACGTTTCCTCGCCGCGCGCGGCATCGAGATGCGGCTGTGAAGGATTGGCTCGACAGCGTCGCATGGAATGCCGATGGACTGGTGCCCGCGGTGGCGCAGGACGCCACGTCCGGGGAGGTGCTGATGGTCGCGTGGATGAATCGCGAGGCGCTGGCGCTGACGGCGGACACCGGGGAGGCCACTTACTGGTCGCGTTCCCGCGCGGCGCTTTGGCGCAAGGGAGAAACCTCGGGCCACGTGCAGAAGGTGGTCGAGGTCCGCCTGGATTGCGACGGCGACACCGTGCTGCTGCGCGTGGAATCGGCCGGCGGCATCGCCTGCCACACGGGGCGGCGGCGCTGCTTCTTCAACCTGCTCGAGGGGCGCGGCGACGCGCGGCGCTGGGCCGAGACCGAGCCGGTGCTCGAACCTGCGCGGAGAAACGATGGCTGAGCGCGACATCCTGAAGCGCCTGCAGGAGGCGATCGAGGCGCGGCGCACCGTGCCTTCCTCGGAGTCCTACGTGTCCTCGCTCAACGCGAGGGGGCTCGACGCGATCCTGAAGAAGGTCGGCGAGGAGGCCACCGAAGCGGTCATCGCCTCGAAGGGCGGCGAACGGAGCGCGATCGTCCACGAGACCGCGGACCTCTGGTTCCACTGCCTGGTGATGCTCTCCTGGCACGGCATCACGGTCGAGGATGTGCTGGCGGAGCTCGAGCGGCGCGAGGGGCGCTCGGGCCACGACGAGAAGGCCTCGCGCGCGAAAGGGAAAGGACCCGGGCGATGAGCGACTGCATCTTCTGCAAGATCGTCGAAGGCAAGATCCCGAGCCGCAAGGTCTACGAGGACGCCGACATGCTGGCCTTCCACGACATCCACCCGGTGGCGCCGGTGCACTTCATGATCATCCCCAAGAAGCACGTGGATTCGCTCGCGCAGGCGGACGATTCCCACGCGCCCGTGCTCGGGCGGATGATGGCCATGGCGGGGCGGCTCGCGCGCGAACAAGGGTGCGCGGAAGGCTTCCGCACCATCGTGAACACCGGGCGGATCGGGCGGCAGGACGTGTATCATTTGCACATCCACATCATCGGTGGCCCCGATCCCCTTCCGCGCATGATCGTGAAGGAGTAGCGCACGGGAGCCCGCCCGCGTTCCAGGAGAATTCCATGGGCTCGTTCAGCATCTGGCATTGGGTCATCGTCCTCGTCATCGTGCTGCTGATCTTCGGCACCAAGAAGCTGAGGAACGTCGGCAGCGACCTCGGGGGCGCGGTGAAGGGCTTCAAGGACGGCATGAAGACCGACGAGGAAAAGCGGCCCGCGGGCGAGATCGCCGCATCCGGCGCCACGCTCGAAGGCGAGATCAAGGACAAGCAGAAGAGCTAGCCTTGTTCGACGTCGGTTTTTCCGAGATGCTGGTGATCGGCATCGTCGCCCTCGTGGTCATCGGCCCCGAGAAGCTGCCGAAGGTCGCGCGCACGCTCGGGCACCTTTTCGGCCGCCTGCAGCGCTACGTGAGCCAGGTGAAGACCGACATCAGCCGCGAGATGGAAGCCGCCGAGCTCGGCAAGGTGAAGACGGAGTTCGAGACCGCGGCGCGGTCGTTCCAGGCCGACATCAAAACCCAGGCGGGCGATGTCGAGCGCGAGATGCGCTCGGCGCAGGAGTCGATCGAGCGCGAGCTGTCTCATAAAGCCGCGGACACGACGGC
Source organism: Usitatibacter sp. (assembly GCA_035525255.1). Taxonomy (GTDB): domain Bacteria; phylum Pseudomonadota; class Gammaproteobacteria; order Burkholderiales; family Usitatibacteraceae; genus Usitatibacter. Next base: position 880 of record DATLEL010000421.1, on the reverse strand, counting down.
CGCGGCTTCCCCGCCGGCAGCCACGTCCGAAGAGCCGCCGCCCTCGCCGCAGATGGAGCTCGGCATCGACGTGCCGCGCGCGCGCGACCGCGCCGCCCCCTGAGCTCGCGATGCAGGAACCCCAGGAGACCTTCCTCTCCCACCTGATCGAGCTGCGCGACCGGCTGATCAAGTGCCTGCTCGCCGTGGGGATCGCCTTCATTCCCGCCTTCCTCTACAGCGCCGAGCTCTACGACCTGCTCGCGCGCCCGGTGATCGCGTCGCTGCCCACCGGCTCGAAGATGATCGCCACCGGCGTCATCACCCCGTTCCTCATCCCGATGAAGATCGGCCTGATGGCGGCGTTCCTCACCGTGCTGCCGTTCGTCCTCTACCAGGTATGGGCGTTCGTGGCGCCCGGGCTGTACGCGCACGAGAAGCGCCTCATGCTGCCGCTGATCGTCAGCAGCACGGTGCTCTTCTTCATCGGCATGGCGTTCTGCTACTTCTTCGTGTTCGGCGCGGTGTTCGAGTTCATCAACCGCTGGGCGCCCAAGAGCATCTCGGTCGCTCCGGACATCGAGGCCTACTTCAACTTCGTCATCGGCATGTTCCTCGCCTTCGGCATCGCCTTCGAGATCCCGGTGGTGGTGGTGGTGCTCAACATCACCGGGCTCGTCAGCGTGGCGCAGCTGAAGGAATGGCGCGGCTACGTGATCGTGGGAATCTTCATCGTCGCCGCCGTGGTGACGCCTCCCGACGTGGTTTCGCAGCTGGCGCTCGCGATCCCCATGTGCCTGCTCTACGAGCTGGGGATCTTCTTCTGCCAGTTCACCACGACGCGCCGCAAGGCCGAGCCCGACCCGCAACCGCAGGCTCCGGTCGAGTAGGGCCGGTTACT
>DATLEL010000410.1:0-5202 GCA_035525255.1 Usitatibacter sp. | reverse complement strand
AGGCGCGCGAGCGGAAGACGATGCGCGGATGGTGCTCGACGTCGAAGAAGGTGTCGCTCTTCAGCCACGAGTCCACCATGGGGTTGCCGGTGCTCACGCGGCTCGCGTCGATCTCGATGTCCATGGTGCCGGCCTGGCCCGACTCGTCCAGCGTCATCTCGCCGGTGGTGCGCTCGAAGCGCCCGCGGGTGGTCGAGATGCCGAGGTGCGAGACCTCGAAGGACGGGAAGGTGTGGGCCGGGTCCACCACGAATCGCTCGGGTGTCGCGCACGCGGCGCCGGAAACCAGCGCCGCGCCGAGGAGCCACGCGCCCTTCAGCCCGCCTCCCCGCGCCCGCGCAGCGCCTCGATCTCGGCGCGATGGCCGCGGTCGTGCTCGACGATCATGCCGAGCAAATCCGCGAGACAGATGGGGCGGCCCTCGAAGGTCGCCTCGCGGCGCATGTCGTCCTGCGTGAGCGGGGCGAGCAGGCCGGTCAGCTCGCGCCGCGCGGCGGAAAACTCCTGCGCCGCGATGCCGGCGTCCTGCGAGAGGTAATCGCGCTCGCGCGCCACCGCGGCGCCGTCGAACGACGCCAGCGCCGGGCGTTCCTCGCCCAGCATGCGGCGCACGCGCACCAGGTATCCCTCGCGCTCGAGGTCGCGCAGGTGGCACGCCTGCTCCAGCAGCGAGAATTCATCGCGGCCGGGCCGCGCGCGCAGCCGCTCGGCGCTCACGCCGGCCAGCGACGCTTCCACGAAAGCCGGCATCGCCTGCAGCTGCTCGATCGCGCTGGTGAGGCCAAGACGGGTAACGCCGGTCGGATCCATGGCGCGATTATTTCACTTTCCGGCCTTGGCGCCCCACAGCTCCTTCAGGCGCGCGTCGCGCCCGCAGCCGTTGCGGTAGAGCTGGTAGCGCACCGGATTCTTGGTGTAGTAATCCTGGTGATAGTCCTCCGCGGGATAGAACGCGCTCGCCATCTCGATGGGCGTCACGATCGCCTCCTTGAAGGGTTTCGACTTCTCCACCGCGGCGCGCGAGGCCTCGGCGGCTTTGCGCTGCGCCTCGTCGTGGAAGAAGATCCCGGTGCGGTACTGGGTTCCCGTATCGCAGAACTGGCGGTCCTTCACCGTGGGATCGATGTTCACCCAGAACACCTCGAGCAGCTTCTCGTAGCTCACTTTCTTCGGGTCGTAGACCACCTGCACCGCCTCGGTGTGGCCGGTGCTTCCCGAGCTCACTTCCTGGTAGGTGGGATTCACCTTGCGCCCGCCGGTATAGCCGGAGATGGTGGCGGTCACGCCGGGCAGCTTGTCGTAGGGCGGCTCCATGCACCAGAAGCAGCCGCCCGCGAAGGTGGCCACGGCATGGCCGGGAGGTACGACGGGCGGCACGGCGAAGCTGGCGAAACAAGCGAAAAGCGTCAAGCAGGACAGGAAACGGCGCATGAACGGGACCTCGAAGGAAGAATTGGACCAGCCGGGCACCGTGCGCCCGCTTACGGATGCTCCCACAACCACGCCGCACCGCGCACGCCGCCCGAATCGCCGTGCACCGGCGGCAGCAGTCGCGTGCGCACGTCGTCGGAGAAGATGTAGCGCGTCCACAGGCGAGGTACGTGCTCGTAGAGGCTCCGGATGTTGGAAAGGCCGCCCCCGAGCACCACCACGTCGGGATCGATCACGTTGACGACTGAAGCGAGCGCGCGGGCAAGGCGCTCCTCGTAGCGCTCGAGCGTGGCGCGGCTGGACGCATCCCCGGCTTTCGCCCGCGCCACGATCGCCTGCGCATCCAGGTTTTCGCCGTGGCGCGAATGGTCCGCCGCGAGCGCGGGGCCGGAGAGATAGGTTTCGATGCAACCGCGGCGTCCGCAGTAGCAGGCGGGCAGCGGCAGGTCATCGCCGGCGGGGAGCGGCAGCGGGTTGTGCCCCCACTCGCCCGCGATGGAATTCGCGCCGGCCACGATGCGGCCGTGCACTACCAGGCCGCCGCCCACGCCCGTGCCCAGGATCACGCCGAACGCCGCTTCGGCATCGCGCGCCGCGCCGTCGCGCGCTTCCGACAAGGCGAAGCAGTTCGCATCGTTGGCGATGCGCACCGGCCGTTGCAGGCGGGCCTCGAGGTCCTCGCGCAGCGCGCGCCCGTTGAGGACGGTGGAATTGGCGTTCTTCATGCGCCCGGTCGCGAGCGACGCGGCGCCGGGTGTTGCCACGCCCACCGTGCCGCGCTCGCCCAGCTCGGCTTCGGCGTCGTCCACCAGCGTGCCGATCGCATCGACGATGGCCGCGTAATCCGTGGAAGGAGAGGCGACGCGGCGGCGCCAGCGAACCGCGCCATCGGCCCCGAGCGCCGCCAGCTCGATCTTGGTGCCGCCGAGGTCGACGCCGATTCGCAGGCTCATGCCCGGATTATGCCCGCGCGCTTGCTAGAATCGGCCTCCACGCCGCTCGCCAAGCGCCACGCAGGCCATGATCGTCCACGATTCCGAGTCCGTCGCTCCAGATAGTCACCCGAAGTACCCGCGCTTCCTCCACGTGCCGCCGCTGCCGTCGTCGAGCCTGATGGACATCGTGGGCGCCCCGAGCATCGAGAATTTCTACGTGGTGGGCGAAGCGTGGGCGCACATCGTGAGCCGCGTGGCGCCGCGTGAAGCGATGTTGCTCGACATCGGCTGCGGCTGCGGCCGCACCGCGCGCTTCCTGCTCCCGCGTCCGGACATCCGCTATGCGGGCTTCGACGTCGCCCGTCCGGCGATCGAATGGTGCCGGCTGGAGCTGGTGCCGCTATCCTCCGGCCGCTTCGAATTCCATTATCTCGACGTCTACTCCGGTCACTACAACCCGCGCGGAGCGCTGCGCGGCAGCGACGTGCGCTTCCCCGCGAACGATGCCGCCATCGATGTCGCGTTCGCAGCGTCGCTCTTTACCCACCTGCTCGAGCCCGATGCGCGCCACTACCTCGCGGAAACTGCGCGCACGCTCAAGCGGGAAGGACTGCTGGTGGCGAGCATCCACGACGAAGTGCCCGCGGGCGAGCGCTTCGCCGGCAACGAGGCGCGCGTGGACGTGACCGACGAGTACTTCACCGCAATGGCGGCGGAAGCGGGACTCGCGCGGCGCGAGTCCCTGGGCCTGGTCTGCGGGCAGGCGACGCTGGTCTTCGAGCGCCGCTAGCCCATCTGGCGCGGGTTCACCTCGGCGGCCCACGGATCGACCATGTCGTCCTCGGGCTCGTCCAGCACCAGCTCGAAGCGCGGCGCCTCGTCGGCAGACACCGGTGCCGCCACGCGGCGCGAGGGCACAATCTCGAAGCCGGCGAGCAGCCAGCCGCGGCCCTTGGCGCGCACGCGGTTCATGCGCAGCGTGAAGGCATCGTCGCCGACGCGCGCCACGAACGTGTGCTGCTGCTGGTAGGTCGCCTCGGAGATCAGGAACGCGTCCCGGCGGCCGCATTCGTCGTCTCCCGGCACGAACAGGAAGGTCGAGTCGGCGTTGCCGCGGTCGAAAGCGTCGAGGCGCGACAGCGTGAACGGCAGGCCAAGCTCCGTCAGCAAGCGCACGCCGATGAAGACCTGCCCCGCGGTGGTACTCGGCAGCCGGCGGATCACGTGGCCGAGGGCGATCGGCGCGCCGCTCGTGGGACGCCAGCCCACCAGGTCGCCGATCTCGAGACCCACCGCATCCACTTCGAGCGCTTCGAACCCGCGCCCGGTGGCGCTGGTGTCGGCGAGCCAGAGATAGCGGCGTGACGGATCGGCTTCGTCATAGCGCACCGAGCGTCCCATGTCCTTCAGGTCGGTGGAGATCGACGGGTCGGTGAGCGACAGCGCGCGCCAGCGGCCGGTCTCGGTGCCGACGCGCACGCCCGCGCCACGCGCGAGGATGTCCGCCAAGCCGACCCACACTTCGACACGCGTGCCGGGCTCCTGCTGGCGCTCGGCGCGCGTGACACGGGTGCGATCCGGCGCGCGCAGCGCGCGTTGCAGGTGGTCCAGCACCGTGACGTGCTCTTCGATGCGGAATTCGGCGGTGCAGCCGTGCGCCGGGAAGATGCGGCCGAGGTGCAGCTCGCGCACCACGTCGCGGCGGCGCGCCTCCAGCGCGGCGAGCGGGAGATAAAGGGTCGGGCCTTCGCTGTCGCGCGGGCCCTCGCGCAGGCCGGCATTGGCGTCGAGGTCGACGCGAAGCGTGGCGCCCTCGCGCGGCTGCGCAAAGCCCGCGAGGCAGTCGCTCCACTCGAGCAGCCAGGCGTCGAGGACCTCGACCTGCTGGCGGGTGAGCGTGCCGCTGCCGAAGCGGTCGAGCAGCAACGCGCGGAAATAAAGCGACTCGACGCAAAGCGTGTGCCCGCGCCCGTCGACGACCCAGGTCACGGTCTCCCGCTGGCGGCCCTCGGCGGTGGCCAGGCGCAGCATCGCGTGCAGCGGCTGGTAATCGTGGCGCTCGCGGCCGGCGATCCACTTGAGCGCCTCGGCCCAATGGTGCAGCGTGAGCGCGATCACGCGCGTCATCATGGGACGGCCCTGCCGCGTGCCCTCGATCGATTCGAGCACCTTCTGCCCCATCTCGCTCACCTTGCGATGCTGCTGGTGGATCCACGCCGTGATCGCCTGGTTCTCCTCGTTCCAGCAGAGGGCCGAGGCGAGCAGGTCGCGCTTGAGGCGCGCGACTCCCACGTCGAGCGCGGCGCCCAGCTCGAGGACGCGCAGCGCGCCTTCCTCGACGCCCTCCTCGGCGAGACGCGCGCGCACACCCTGGCGCGCACGTTCGTACTCGGTACGGCATTCGGGACGCTGGAACGACAGGTTCAACGCGAGTTTGCTGGCCATGGCGTCCTCCTCAGGAGCCCTGCTGGAATGCGGCACGCGGAAGCGCGCGCGCCATCGCACGGTGGAAATCGACCGCGACCACTTCGCTGGTCAGGTCCCACGGGGCCTGGATCCAGTTGGGCAGGTGCGGCCACGGGCCGTAGTGGTCGTGCTCGCGCGGGCCGAGGGTGGGACCGAAGAGCGCGTCGTCCGGGGCGATGGCGCGTCCGAGGCGCGCGACTTCGGGCCATGCCTCATGGCCGGGATGCGCGCAGGCGAATGCGTTCGCTGCCTGCACGAAGCCCTCCGCGTCGCGCGCGAGGAACAGGAGCTCGAGGTGCGCCAGGCGCAGCGGCGATTCGTGCGGGGCTTCCTCGATGGCGAGCTGCAGCAGCTCGAGCGCGGTATCGAT
>DATLEL010000407.1:0-2000 GCA_035525255.1 Usitatibacter sp. | reverse complement strand
CCCATGCCGCTCCGTTCATTCGCCTGCCTTCTGCTCGCGTGCGCCGCATCGTTCGCCCATGCGCAGGCGTGGCCTTCGCGGCCGATCAAGATGATCGTGCCCTTCCCGGCGGGCGGCCCGACCGACGTGATGACGCGCATCCTCTCCGACAAGCTGGGCCAGGCGCTCGGGCAGCCCGTGGTGGTGGAAAACCGCCCGGGCGCCGGCGGCTCCATCGGCGCCGACCTCGTCGCGAAGAGCGCACCCGACGGCTACACGCTCCTCATGGCGACGGGCAGCACCCATTCGGTGGGGCCCTACCTGCAGAAGCTGCCCTACGACCCGGGCCGCGATTTCACCCCGATCGTCTATGTCGGGTACGCGACCAACATCCTGCTGGTATCCCCGAAGCTGGGTGTCAACAACGTGCGCGAGCTGATCGAGTACGCGAAGAAAGAGCCTGGGCGCCTTACCTACGCGACCAGCGGCATCGGCAGCGTGGCGCACCTCACCAGCGAGATGTTCGCCGCGATGGCGGGCGCGAAGCTCACGCATGTTCCGTACAAGGGCACGCAACTATCGATCAACGACATGATCTCCGGGCAGGTGGGGATACTGTTCGACAACGTGATGACGGCGAAGCCGCACGTGGATTCGGGCCGCCTGAAAGGCATCGCCATCTCGTCGCTCGCGCGGTCCTCGATCGTGCCCGACATTCCCACCGTTGCGGAGTCGGGCCTGCCCGGCTTCGACAGCACCAACTGGTTCGGCGTATTCGGGCCGGCCGGCATGCCGCGCGCCGTGACGGATCGCATCGACATCGAGCTGAACCGCATCCTGGCCGACCCCGCGATCAAGGAGCGCTTCCATGGACTCGGCTTCGAGATCACCGGCGGCCGCGGTGCCGACCTCGCTTCGGTGATGCAGAGCGAGGCGCGCAAGTGGTCGAAGGTGATCCAGGACGCCAACGTGAAGGCCGAGTAGCCGATGTTCACCTGGAATTTCCCGTACCGCTCGCAGCGCATGCCGCTGCTGGCGAAGAACGTCGTCGCCACTTCGCAGCCGCTCGCCGCGCAGGCGGGGCTCGCGATGCTGGCGAAGGGCGGCAACGCGGTGGACGCGGGCCTGGCCGCCGCGATCACGCTCACGGTCGTGGAGCCCACGTCCAACGGCATCGGCTCCGACGCCTTCGCCATCCTGTGGGACGGACAGCGGCTGGTCGGCCTCAATGCCTCGGGACGTTCTCCCGCGGGTTGGACGCCGGAGCGCTTCGCCGGCAAGACCTCGATGCCCACCCTCGGATGGGACTCGGTCACCGTGCCCGGATGCGTATCGGCCTGGATCACGCTCTCGAAACGCTACGGCAAGCTGCCCTTCGAGTCGCTTTTCGAGCACGCGATCAAGTACGCGCGCGAAAGCTTCATGGTCTCGCCCATCACGGCGATGAGCTGGGCCAACCAGGCGCCGAACCTGAAGGGCTTCTCCGAGTTCTGCTGGACCTTCCTGCCGAAGGACCGCGCGCCCTACGCGGGTGAGCGCTTCTACTGCCCGCAGCAGGCCGAGACGCTCGAGGAGATCGCTTCCACCAGGGGCGAGAGCTTCTACCGCGGCCCGCTCGCCGAGCGGATCGCGCTGGCGAGCCATGCCGACGACGGCGCCATGACGATGGAGGACCTCGCGGCGCACAAGTGCGACTGGGTGGATCCCGTCGCCGTCGAGTATCGCGGCTACGAGCTGCACGAGATCGGGCCGAACGGGCAGGGGATCGCCGCGCAGATGGCGCTCGGCATGCTGCGCGGCTTCGACCTCGCTTCGCACCCCGTGGATTCTGCCGACAGCGTGCACCTGCAGATCGAGGCGATGAAGATCGCGCTCGCGGATGTCTGGGCGAACGTGGCCGATCCGGCGACGATGCGCGTGACTCCGGCGCAGCTGCTCGACCCCGCCTACTTGGCGGAGCGCGCGAAGAAGATCGACATGAAGCGCACGCAGGAATACACCGCGGGCATCCCCAGGGGCGG
>DATLEL010000399.1:0-7710 GCA_035525255.1 Usitatibacter sp. | reverse complement strand
CTTCGCAGAAGTACCAGGAAGCGCTGAAGCGATTGATGGGATAGTGGCAGCATGAACGCCGCCATCGATCCCCGCGCCCTCACGCGCGAGCTGCTCGCCTTCAACACCATCAACCCGCCCGGCATGGAGCGCGCCTGCGCGCGCCACCTGGGCAAGCTGCTGGAAGACGCCGGATACGCGGTCGCGTACCACGAGTTCGCCGAGGGCCGCACCAGCCTCATCGCACAGGTCGGCGGCGACGACACCCGCCCCCCCATCTGCTTCACCGGCCACATCGACACCGTGCCGCTGGGCGCGGCCCCCTGGACGCGCGACGCGTTCGCGGGAGAGACCGACGGCGACCGTATCTACGGCCGCGGCTCGACCGACATGAAGAGCGGCATCGCGGCATTCGTCGCCGCCGCGGTCGCGCTCGCACCACATCTCGCACGCACGCCCGGTGTCGTGCTGGTGATCACCGCCGGCGAGGAGATCGGCTGCGAGGGCGCCAAGTACCTCGCCGACCACCAGCTGCTGGGGCGCGCGGGCGCGATCGTCGTGGCCGAGCCCACCGCCAACTATCCGTATGTCGGCCACAAGGGCCTCGCGTGGTTCGAGGTCGAGACCCGCGGCGTGACCGCCCATGGCTCGATGCCGGAAGTCGGCGAAAACGCGATCGTGAAGATGGCCGACGTGATCCACGACCTGCAGCATTTCCGCTTCCCGGTGGAGTCGCACCCCACCATGGGCAAGCCCACCCTCAATGTGGGGACCATTCGCGGCGGGCTGAACACCAACTCGGTCCCGGACGAGGCGCGCATCACCGTCGACACGCGCACCGTGCCCGGCATCGAGCACGCGCACCTGTGCCAGTCGCTGCAGGCGTTGCTTGCGCCGCGCGGTGCCACGGTGCGCAAGATCGTCGACACGCCTTCGCTCTACACGCCGCCCGACAACGAATGGGTGCAGCAGGTCTTCGAGATCTGCACCCCGTTCCTGGGCGAGCGCCCGCAGCCGCGCACCATCACGTTCTCCACAGATGGCGCCGACCTGAGCCGCGGCTATGGCGGCCCGCCGACGGTGATCGTGGGACCCGGCGAGCCCACGCTCGCGCACCAGACCGACGAGTGGTGCTCGCTCGAGCGCACGCGCCAGTCGGTCGAGCTCTTCTCGACGCTGATGAGGCGCTGGAGCGGGGCGTGAGGCGGCTGGAGGCAGCGGTTCCATGGCTGCTGTGCGCATTCCTTCTCGTACTCCCGTTCACTTCGAGCGTTGCGGTGCGCAACGTAACGCTGTCCGCAGCAGGCCTGATCCTGGCCGCGGCGATCATCGTGCGCCGGGAGGCATGGCACCACCACGTTCCGCCGGCGAGGGTGCTGCTGCCCATCGGCTGCTGGTTCGCGTGGTGCGCCGCTTCCGTGGCCTGGAGCCAGGATCCCGCCTACTCGGCGGCGGAGCTGCGCCCGGCGCTGCTGCCGACCTTCGCCGCATTCGTGGTCTTCCATGCCGCCACCCGCGCGCCCGCCACGCTCGACCGCTGGGCATGGGCGCTGGCGGCCTCCCTCGGCGTGCTGGCGCTGGCGGCATTCGCGCAGGAAGCGATGCGCGGCGATTGGGACGCCAATCGCTGGCACGGCGGCGTCGGCCCTTACTCGAGCTACGTGGTGCTGGCGCTGCCGATGCTCGCTTGGCTGTGGCTGCGCTCGCGCGATTTCCCGGTCAGGCGCGCGGCCCTCGTCGCCGTCGCGTTGGCCACGCTGGTGGTGACCTTCTGGACCGAGAACCGCATGGTGTGGCCGTCGCTCGCGGCGATGGCGCTCGCCGGCGCCTGGTTCGCGATGCGCGGCGGCTCGCTGCACGACCGGCGGCGCGGGGCGGCGATCACCGTGATGGTCGTCGCCGCGCTGTGCGGCGTGTTCGTGATGGCGATCCAGGCGCGGCAGGAAAGCAAGCGGCAGCCCGCGCTGGAAGACGACCCGCGCATCGCCATCTGGGCGCACGCGCGCCAGCGAATGGCCGAAGCGCCGTGGATCGGCCACGGTTACGGCCGCGGCATCCTTGCGAAAGAGCTGCTCGCCGCCGATCCCACGCGCAACCCGCTCCACTGGCACGGCCACAACCTCGCGTTGAACGTGGCGTTGCAGACCGGCCTCGTCGGCCTGGCGCTCTTTGTCTGGACCTGGGCCGCGCTGCTGCGCGAGATGGCGCGCGGCCTGCGCGCCCCGCCGCCGGCACGCTGGTGCGCGGCGCTGGGAATCACCATCGCGATCGGCTTCGCGCTGAAGAACATGACCGACGACGCGTTCGTCCGCCACGTGGCGCTGCTCGGCTGGTCGCTCGCCGGCGCCCTCACCGGCATCGCGCGCGAAACAGCCCCCGCGCGAAGCTAGATCGACACCGCGAGCTTCGCCGCCATCACCAGCAGGAACACGGCGAAGATGCGCCGCAGCGTGGCGCCCTTGAGGCGGTGCGCGAGCCTGGCACCTACCGGCGCCAGCAGCATGCTGGTCGCGGAGATGCCGATGAACGCCGGCAGGTAGACGAAGCCGAGGCTCCAGCGCGGCAGTCCTTCGAGGCCCCATCCGGCGATCGCGTAGCCCAGGGTTCCGGCGATCGAGAGCGGGAAGCCCATCGCCGACACGGTGCCGATGGCGCGATGCGCGGAGAGATTGCACCAGGTGAGGAAGGGCACGCCCACCGCCGCCGCCCCGCCGCCGAAAAGGCTGGAGCAGATGCCGATGAAGACCGCGAGCGCGCCCAGCCCCGCGCGCCCGGGAAGCTGGCGCGACGGCTTCGGCCGCAGTCCGCCGAACACCATCTGCGCCGTGACGAAGAGCGTAAAGCCGAGGAACCAGTATTTGAGGAACGTTCCCGGGAGGAAGCGTGCCGCGACCGCACCGATGAAGACGCCCGCGAGCAGCCCCGGGATCATCGCGCGCACCACGTCCCAATCCACGGCGCCGTGCCGGTGGTGCGCACGGGCGCTGGAGAACGAGCCCAGCACGATGGCGGCGAGCGAAGTGCCGATGGCGAGATGCATCACGTATTGCGGCGCAAAGCCGTAGGCGGCGAACATGAGCGCCAGCGCCGAGACGATGATGATGCCGCCGCCGATTCCCAGCAGCCCCGCGAAGAATCCCACCACGGCGCCGATGCCGAGGTAGGCGCCGAGCTCAGCCATCGAGCTGCTTGAGGATGAAGTCCCACTCGGCCGGCGTGACCGGCGTGATCGACAGGCGGTTGCCGCGCTTCAGCGTGATCATGCCGGCGAGCTCGCGATGGCTGCGCATCTCCTCCAGCGGCATGAGGCGCGTCTTCTTCACCAGCTTCACGTCGACCAGCATCCAGCGCGGCTCTTCGCGCTTCGCCTTCGGGTCGTAATAGGGGCTCTTCGGGTCGAACTGGCTCGCGTCGGGATGGGCCTTGCTCGCGACCTTGGCGATTCCGGCGATGCCGGGCACCGGGCAGCTCGAGTGATAGAAGAGGACCCCGTCGCCCACGCGCATCGAGTCGCGCATGAAGTTGCGCGCCACGTAGTTGCGCACGCCGAACCACGACGTGGTCTTTTTCGGCGCGCGCGCCAGGTCCTCGATGGAGAACTCGTCGGGCTCCGACTTCATCAACCAGTAGGAAGGGGCCATGGATTTGCTGCGGTGTTCGTCCAAGCCGCACCTCGAACCAGGGTTCAAGGCGGGCACCAACCGGTCACCGCAGGTAAGTCCGACGTGGGACTCGCACAATAGTGACCTTGGCCGGCGTCCAGGATTACCGCTATCGGTTCAAAGGATGTTAGCCCGGACGAACACCGCAGAAAACCCGACCCCTAGAAGAGGTTTTCCTGATCGGCGGCGAGCGCCGAATCGAGGGTCTCCTGCAATGCAAGGATTCTACGCTTCAAACCCGCGGCGTCATAATTCGCGGCGCCCGATGCGCTTGCCTTGCCGTTGTTCGACATGAACTCGTGCGCGATGTTCAACGCCGCCATGATCGCGATGCGCTCGTTGCCGACGACCTTGCCGGTGTCGCGCACCTCCTTCAGCTTGCGATTGAGGTAATCCACCGAAGACAGCAGCTGCTTCTCTTCGCCCTCCGGACAGCCGACGCGGAACTCGCGCCCGAGGAGGCTGATGGTCACCGCGCCATTCTTGTCGCGCAACTTGTCCTCCGCGCTCACGATTCGGTCTCCGGAATCTGCTTCAGCAGCGCCTCGATGCGCGAGCGCGCGGCGTTGAGCTTTTCGCCGAGGCGCGCGTTCTCGTCGGCCCGCGCCGCGATTTGCTGGCGCAGCTCGCGGTTCTCCTCGCGCAGCGTCTTCAGGCGCTGCACGACTTGCTCGAGCTTTTCCTCGAGAGCGGAGAGTTCCGGTTCCATGACTCCACCCTAGCGGAAAAACCGTGGCCCGTCAAAGGATAAGAACGCTTTTTGAAAGTTGTTTCGAGCGAGCGCGCGGGCGCATGGCGTATCATGCCCGCAGCGTTCGGATGCTCGGGAAGCCGGTGGAAAGCCGGCGCTGCCCCCGCAACGGTAAGCGAGCGTGGATTCGCCAATCGCCACTGTGGCCGCGTGCCATGGGAAGGCGGCGCATCCGTGAGCTCGCGAGCCCGGAGACCGGTCCGCACGCGCCGGTGGCGGCTCCTCGGGGCCGCCGGTCGAGAACCTGCGGCTTGCGGGGACGCTTGCCGCTTGATCGAAGGGCTTCCCATGAAAGCGTTGACGTTCGCGGGCCTCGCAGGCCTTGCATCCCTGGGCTGCCATGCCCAGCTGCCAATTCCCATCCCACGCTATTTCGAGCCGGTGGTCGTGACCGCCACGCGCGGCCTGGTCGATGGCCCCGCGACATTGCGCGACGCGGTGGTCATCACGCGCGAGGACCTGGAGGCGAGCACGGGACTTTCGCTCGCGGAAGTGCTGCAGCGTTTCGCAGGCGCGGAATTCAGGTCGACCGGCGGGCCCGGGCAACCCACGGGCGTGTTCCTCCGAGGCGCGGGTGCCGCGCAGACGCTGGTGTTGATCGATGGTCTGCGCGCGGGCTCGGCCACTGCCGGCACCACCGCGGTCGAGGCAATCCCGCTGGAGATGATCGAGCGCGTCGAGGTCGTGAAGGGGCCGATGTCGAGCCTTTACGGATCCGACGCGATCGGCGGCGTGGTACAGGTATTCACCCGCGGCAGGAGCGTGCCGCACCTCTTCGTGGCAAGCGCGTATGGAAGCGAGAATGACCGCCGCGCGTCGGCCGGGCTCTCGACCGCGGAAGGGGGCACCGTCGTGTCCATCGCCGCGGGAGCACGCAAGGTGGACGCGCGCAGCGCCACCAATGAGCGCGTGCCGTTCGGGGTGCACGACCCCGACCGCGATCCGCACGAGAATGCGTTCGTGACGATGTCGGCCTCGCAGCGCATGTGGACCGGCGAGACGCTCGCGCTGGAAGCATTCGCCTCGCGCTCGCGCACGGCGTTCGACGGCGGCGATCCGACCGACCGCACCGACCAGAGCGTAGGAGGCGCGCGCTTCACGTCTTCCGCGGCGTTCGCGCAGTGGTGGTCGAGCCGCTTCACGCTGGGCCACACGCGCGACCGGCTACGGCTGCTCGGCCCCTTCCCGGCGTTGTTCGAAACGCGCCAGGACCAGGCCTCGTGGATCAACGATTTCCGCACCGGCGCGGGCTCGATGCTGCTCGGCGCCGAGATCGTCCGCCAGAAGGTACTCCCCGATGCCGCCTCGAGCGGTCCCGCGCCATTTTCAACGACCCAGCGCGAGACGCGCTCGGTGTTCGCCGCGCTGAACGAATCGTGGCAGGGGCAGCGCTTCGAGGCGAGTGTCCGCCGCGACGACGACGAGCAATTCGGCGCGCGCTCCACCGGCTCCACCAGCTATGGCGCGAGCCTGACCGAGGGCATCCTCGTCTCGGCCACCCTCGCCCGCGGATTCCGCGCCCCCACGTTCAACGACTTGTACCTGGTGGCCTACAAGCCGTTCTACACGCCCAACCCGGCGCTGCGGCCGGAGCGCAGCAGCAGCCGCGAGATCGCGCTGCGCAGCGCGAAAGCCGGCCCCTTCCAGTGGCGCATCACCGCGTTCGACAGCCGGCTCGAGGACCTCATCGTCGCCACCGCGGCGACCGTGATGAACGTGAGCCGCGCACACGTTCGTGGCGTGGAAGCCGCCGCCGACCTCACCTGGCTCGGCATCCGCTGGCGCGCCGCGGTGACGGCGCAGCGCCCGCGCGACGAGGATACCGGCACGCGGCTGCAGGGACGGGCGCTGCGCTATGGCTCGTTCGAGGCTTCGCGCACGCGCGGCGCATGGACCGTTTCGACGCAGGTGACCGCGAGCGGCGATCGCTACGATTCCCTTGGCGAAGCCAGCGGCACCCGGCTCGCGGCGTACGCCCGGGCCGATGCCCGCGTGCGCTATGCGATCGACAAGCGCTGGGCGGTGGAGCTCACCGCGGTAAACCTCACCGACAAGCGCTACGAGCGCGCGCTGGGCTACGACGGCGCGCGCCGCGGGGCGCTGCTGTCGGTGCGCTTCGACGCGTTCTGAGCCACGCGCGCCGCTGGTAGAGTTCTGCCATGGTCCCCGACGCGATCCACCTGCCGTCCGTACGCCGCGCGCTGGTGGTCAAGCTGCGCCACCACGGCGACGTGCTGCTGGCCTCGCCCGTGCTGCAGGTGCTGAAGAACCGCATGCCCCATGCGGAGATCGACGCGCTGGTCTACGCGGACACGCGCGACATGCTGGCGGGCCACCCGGCGCTTGCGCGCCTGCACGGCATCGACCGCTCCTGGAAGCGCCTGGGACTCGCCGCGCAGGCGCGCCGGGAAAATGCGCTGCTGTCCGAGTTGCGCGCGCGGGATTACCAGCTGGTGGTGCACCTCACCGACCACTGGCGCGGCGCGTGGCTTGCCCGCCTGCTGCGGCCGCGCTGGTCGGTGGCGCCGGAACGCGACAACCACGTGTGGCGCTGGTGCTTCTCGCACTGCTACAAGCTGCCGCGGCACACGCCTCGCCATACCGTCGAGACCAACCTCGATGCCCTGCGCCGGCTCGGCGTCTATCCCGAGGTGGACGAGAAAGCGCTGGTGATGGAGCCGGGCAACGAAGCCCGGCAGCGCGTGGCGACGCTCCTCGCACAGGCGGGGCTCGCGCGCCGCGGCTTCATCCACCTGCACCCCACGTCGCGCTGGATGTTCAAGGCATGGACCGAGGAGCGCTACGCGGCGCTGATGCGCCGCCTCGCGCTCGATGGGCACCGCATGGTGGTGACGGCCGCGCCCGATGCGCGCGAGAAGGCCATCGCCGCGCGCATCATCGCCGCGGCCGGCGTTCCGGTCACCGACCTGTCGGGCCAGCTTTCCCTGCGCGAGCTGGGCGCGCTCACCGCCGAGGCGCGCCTCTTCTTCGGCCCCGACTCGGCGCCGATGCACATCGCCGCGGCGATGGCGACGCCGGTGGTGGCGATCTTCGGCCCGAGCAATGAGCTCGCCTGGGGTCCATGGGGCGTGTCGCACCGCGTGGTGACCACCGGCCACAGCTGCCGCCCGTGCGAGAACGACGGCTGCGGCGGCGGCAAGGTGAGCGAATGCCTCACGCTGCTGGACGTGGAGCGCGTGCACTCGGCGATCAACGAGCTGCTCGCGGGACGCGACTCCGCGCCGGTCACCTTCTTCCGCGCCGGCGCGATCTAGCCCCGGCATGCCGAGCCTCTCGAGCCTCGCGCGCCGCGTCTCC
>DATLEL010000364.1:0-4245 GCA_035525255.1 Usitatibacter sp. | reverse complement strand
GTCGGAGGTCGAGCTCACCGAGACGACGCGCAAGATCCTGTCGGACGTGGACGAGACGCGGCCGTCGCGCATCGTGTTCGATTCCCTGTCGGAGCTGCGCCTGCTCGCCGGCAACCCGCTGCGCTATCGCCGCCAGATCCTCGCGCTGAAGCAGTTCTTCGGCGGCCGGCGCTGCACGGTGCTGATGCTCGATGACCTCACCTCCGCCGAGCACGACCTGCAGGTGCAGAGCATCGCGCACGGCGCGTTGCTCCTCGAGCACTCGATCCCGAATTTCGGCGTCCAGCGCCGGCGCCTGAGCGTGACCAAATTTCGCGGCAGCGACTTCCGCGGCGGCTACCACGATTACGCCATCCGCAAGGGCGGCATCGAGGTTTACCCCCGCCTCGTCGCCGCCGAGCACCGCCAGGAGTCGACACGCGAGCAGCTCAAGACCGGCATTCCCGGCCTGGACTCGCTCCTCGGCGGCGGCGTCGAGCGCGGCACGAGCACCCTGATCGTGGGCGCCGCGGGCTGCGGCAAATCGACCATCTCGGCGCTCCTTTGCGCGACCGTATGCGCGAAGGGCCAGAACGCCACGATGTTCATCTTCGACGAAAGCGCCAACACCCTCTTCAGCCGCATGAAAGGACTTCACGTCGACCTGCGCCAGCATGTCGACTCCGGCCGCCTCAAGATCCGCGAGGTCGATCCGGCGGAGCTCACGCCCGGCGAATTCGCGCACGCGATCCGCCGCGCGGTCGAGGAGGACAAGTCGGTGCTCGTGGTCATCGACAGCCTCAACGGCTACCTGAACTCGATGCCCGACGAGAAGTTCCTCGTCGTGCAGATGCACGAGCTGCTGAGCTTCCTCGGCCAGCGGGGGGTCGCCACCGTCCTGGTCGCCGCGCAGCACGGCATGATCTCCAGCCAGATGAGCTCGCCGGTCGATGCGAGCTATCTGGCGGATACGGTGGTGCTGATGCGCTATTTCGAAGCCGAGGGCGAAGTCCGCCAGGCGATCTCGGTGATCAAGAAGCGCGGCGGGGCGCACGAGCGCACGATCCGCGAGTTCCGCATGGCCGAGGGCCGCATCACCATCGGCGAGCCGCTGCGCGACTACCGCGGTGTGTTCAGCGGGATACCGGAGAAGCGCGCGAACCCGTGAGCGAGCAGTCCCGGGACTCACTCGAGAAGCGCGTGCTGATCCTCGCGCCTTTCGGGCGCGACGCGGAGCTTTCGAAGTCGGTGCTGCGCGGGGTGCCTTGCGACATCCCCACGAGCCTCGACGGCCTGCTCACCGAGCTCCATAAGGGGGCGGCCGCGCTGTTCGTCGCCGAGGAAGCGATCGCCGAGGACATCGCGCTCCTGGCCGACGCCATCGCGCGACAGCCGCCGTGGTCCGACCTTCCGGTGCTCATCCTCGCGCAGCGCGGCGCGGACTCGCCCGGCGCGCTGCGCGCCATCGACATGCTCGGCAACGTGACGCTCCTCGAGCGGCCCCTGCGCGTGGCGACCCTCGTAACGACCGTGCGCGCCGCGCTGCGCGCGCGCGAGCGCCAGTACCAGACACGCGCGCACCTGCGCGAGCGCGAGCTCGCCGACCAGCGCAAGGACGAGTTCCTAGCCACGCTCGCCCATGAGCTGCGCAATCCGCTGGCGCCGATCCGCAACACGGTGAATTTCCTGCGCCTGTCGGGCACGCCGGCACCGGCGCCGCAGCTGTGGGAGATGATGGAGCGGCAGGTGGACCACATGGTGCGCCTGGTCGACGACCTCATGGAGGTCTCGCGCATCACCCGCGGCAAGATCGAGCTGCGCAAAGCGCACGTGGACCTGGGCACGGTGATCGCGGCGGCGCTCGAGACCAGCCGCCCGCTGATCGATGGGGCGAAGCACCAGCTCAGCGTCACGCTGCCGCCGGAGCCGGTGCTCCTCGAAGCCGACGCCATGCGGCTCTCGCAGGTGTTCTCCAACCTGCTCAACAATTCGGCGAAATACACCGATCCCGGCGGCCACATCCGCCTGACCGCGTGGCGTGAGGCGGTCCACGCGGTGGTCAGCGTCTCGGACAACGGCGTCGGCATGTCGCCCGAGGCGCTGGCGAGCGTGTTCGACATGTTCGTGCAGGCCAATCCACTCGAGCAGCGCGGCCAGAGCGGCCTTGGCATCGGCCTCACAATCGTGCGCAGCCTGGTCGAAATGCACGGCGGCACGATCAGCGCCCATAGCGAAGGCCCCGGCAAGGGCAGCGAGCTCATCGTGCGGTTGCCGCTCGGACGCGCGGCCGCCGCCGGCGTACCCGCGGGCGCTCCAGAGGCCGCGCCGGTGGCAGTCAACCTGCCGCGCGTCCTGGTGGTCGACGACAACGTCGACGCGGCCGACACGCTGGGCGCCCTCCTCCAGATGCTCGGCGCCGAAGTCCGCGTGGTCCACGACGGCGAAGCCGCGCTCGCGACGCTCGGCAACTACCAGCCCGCGGTGGTGTTTCTCGACCTCGGCATGCCGGGCATGGACGGCTACGAGCTCGCGCGGCGCATGCGCCAGCGGCACGAGGCACGCGACACCAAGCTGATTGCGCTCACCGGCTGGGGGCAGGAGCGCGATCGGGAAAACTCGCGCGCCGCCGGCTTCGACCATCACCTCATCAAGCCGGCCGACGTCGGCGCGCTAAAGGCGGTGCTGAGCTCTGTCGCTCGCTAGACGCGATTTCTAGCCAGGCGCGCTTCAAGGTGGCGCTTCACGTCGGGCCACTCGCTCGCGAGAATGCTGTACATCACCGTGTCGCGAATCGTGCCGTCGCGACGCGGCGCGTGGTGGCGAATGACGCCATCCTTCTTCGCGCCGAGCGCTTCGATCGCGCGTTGCGAAGCGAAGTTGAAGTTGTCGGTGCGCAGGCCCACCACCTTGCAGCCCAGTCCCGCGAAGGCGTGATCGAGCAGCATCAGCTTGCACGCGGTGTTGACGTGGCTCTTCTGGAAGCGCTTCGCATACCAGGTGTAGCCGATCTCCACGCGATCCGAGGGCTTGAGGATGTCGTGATAGCGCGTGCTGCCGACCACCTCATTTGATGATAGTTCGCGCACGACGAACGGCAGCATGTGCCCGGCCTCGTAGCCCGCCAGCGCCTGCGTGATGTAGGTGTCGGTCTGCTCCGGCTCCGGCACGGAGGTGAACCACAGCCGCCACAGCTCGCCGTCGGCCGCCGCCTGCGCGATGGCATCGCGATGCTCGCGCGCCATGGGCTCGAGGCGCACACCGTGCTTCTCCAGCGTGACCGGTCGCGGTTCCTTCATGGCGGCGAGTCTACAATGCGCGCCGATGGACAAGGAAAAGACCAAGCAGGCGATCGACAAGGTATTCCGCGACATGGCGGGCGCGATGACGGCCGGCATGGCTTACGTCGGCACGCGCACGGGGCTTTTTCGAGCGATGGCGGGCAAAGGCGCCTTGTCGCTGGACCAGGTCACGCAGGCGACCGGGCTCCAGCGGCGCTACGTCGAAGAGTGGCTCAAGGGAATGGCCAGCGCCGGCTACCTGGAATATTCCGACGGCAAATACACGCTCACTGACGAGATGGCCTATTTCGTCGCCTCCGACGGCAGCGACCATTTCGTCGGCGGCATGTGGGCGATGGTGCCGCCGCTCATGAACGTCGCGCCGAAAGTGGCAGACGCGTTCGCCAAAGGCGGCGGCGTGCGCTTTGAGCAGTTCGGGCCGGACTGCATCACCGCGCTCGACCTCATCAACCGCGGCCAGTATGAAGAGCGCTTCGCCAGCTATTGGCTCAAGTCGCTTCCGGACGTGGTGACGCGCCTGCAGGCCGGCGGGCGCATGCTCGACTTCGGCTGCGGCTCGGGCCGCGTGGCGATGGCAATCAAAAAGGCCTTCCCCGCGGCTGTGGTCGAGGGATACGACGTCGACGCCGAATCGATTTCGCGCGCACGTCAGGCGGCGAAGGGGATGGACATCCGCTTCGCCACCGATGTGCCCGGCGGCAAGTTCGACCTGGTGACGATCTGCGACTGCATCCACGACCTCGCCGCACCCGTCGAGACCCTGCAGCGGGTGCACTCGCTCGTCAAGCCCGACGGCACCCTGTTCATCGTCGAGCCCAAGGCGGCGGACAAGCTCGAGGACAACCGCAACCCGGTCGCGACGATGTTCTACGGCTTCAGCCTGTTCCATTGCATGACGCAGTCGCTCGCGCGGGGCGGGCCGGGCCTGGGCACCTGCATGGGGCCGGGGCAGACTGAGAAACTCGCG
>DATLEL010000349.1:0-2862 GCA_035525255.1 Usitatibacter sp. | reverse complement strand
ACGCTGAGGATCCCATCGGGCGAGACCAGCGCCCACGCGTCGGCGAGCCCTTCCTGGGTATAGACGAAGTTGTCCAGCCGCAAGGACGACATCGACGAGAACATCGCGTGGGAATCGAGCAGCCCGTAGCACACGACGTCGAAGCGCTCCGGGCCGCGCCGCCCGAAGAATGCACGCGCGTCGTCCGCCACCCGCTCCACGCGCGGATCGGAATAGGGGTGTTCCGGATGCAGCTCCTGTCCTGTCTGGAGGATCGCGGGATCGATGTCGACGCTGACAACGCGCGCGAACCCCTGCCGCAGCGCGGCCGCTACGTCGTTACCCGCGCCCGCGCCCACGACGAGAGCCGCGCGCTTGCCGGCGCTGCCGATGCCGAAGGGCAGCTCGTAGATATTGCGCACGTTTTCGCGCTCGGGGTCCTTCGAGGGCCGCAAATCGAGCAGGCGCTGGTGATAGTCGCGATTGACTCGCAGCCGCCATTCCTCCGCGCCGCTGGCCGGCGCCTGCATGTTCGCGGGAGACCCGGTGAGGAGGTCGATGCGGTTATAGGGTGAATAGCGCGCGCCCGCTACGGACAGCGCCGCGGCAACGATCGCGACGATCGCGCCCACAACCGACCAGCGGTCGCGCACGATGAATGCGAACGGCAAGACTCCAAGCGCGACCCAGACCGGAGGAGGCGCCCACAGCGCCGCGATCACGGCCATCGCCACCACGCCGGCGAGCGAGCCGCCCAGATCCGCGCCGTACGCCTTCAAAGGCGGCAGCTGGTCGAACAGGATCCCGACCTTGATCCCGAGCAGCAGGAAGACCGCGGCGATCGACCAGAAGCATGCCGTCACCACCATCGCGGAGCGGACGAACTCGAACCACGTGGCGCCCGCGCTTTCGCCGCCCCAGAGACTGATGGCGGGGTCGGGGAAGCGTAGGTGCGTGAGCCCCAGCGGCACCGCAGCCGCCAGAACCACGGATACGAGCGCCAGCACCGGCATCGCCCAGCGCGCGAGGTCGGGCCGCCTGCGGCCGAGGCCGACGCCGAGCCCCATTCCGAGGAATGCCGCCAGCAGCACGAGGTTGGAGAAGTAGGCGGCGACCCGGATCTGCGTGCTGAGCCACCGGATCAGAGCCAGCTCCAGCACGAGGATCGCGAACGTGGTGAGCGCGAGCTGGAGCGCCGGGTCTTCGCGCCAGGCGTGCAGCGCTCGCTTCGATTGCATTTATCCCCTGTGGCCGTGCCAAAGCCGTGGAGTATATCGGGCAAGGGGTTACATGAGACGGGCCCCACGCAGATCGTGGAGCCCGCATCGGAGATCGCGGCCGCGGCGCGGTCGCGCTTTAGAAGGTGCCGCCGGGGTACTCCGATCGAGAAGGCCATCCGGGAAGCCGGCGCTCGTGTAGCGTATGCCGACGGGACCCAGGCCGGCCAGGAAACCAGACGTGAAGGACCGATGAAGCGATGGGCATGCGGTGGGCGGTGGCATTCTTCATTGCAGCTGCGGCGCCCGACTCGTTGGCGCAGCCGCTGGAGCCGCCGCCCGCAGTGCAGGAAATCGTCTTTCCCGATGGGGCCGTCTATCGCGGAACCGTGCGCGGATCCACGTTGCATGGACGGGGCGAGTACGTTTCCCGGGCATTTCGCTACGAAGGCGAATTCGTCGATGGCCTCAAGCACGGGCAGGGCGTCTATGTATGGCAGAACGGCGATCGCTACGAGGGCCAGTTCGCCGCCGACCGGCCGGAAGGCTTCGGCAAGTACCAGTTCGCGAACGGTGACTCGTACGTAGGCGAGGTCAAGGCCGGAGTGGTGGCCGGCCGCGGTGCCTATGCCGCGAAGAACGGCGACTCATTCGAAGGCACATTCGCCAACGGCAAGCCCCACGGCCAGGGCATCTACCATTTCGCGAGCGGTGATCGCTACGAAGGACCGATGGACGCCGGCCGGCTGCAAGGCACGGGACGCTATTTCGCCATGAACGGCGACCGCATCGAAGCGCGCTTCATCGATGGCAAGGCCCAGGGGCACGGCACCTACCATTTCGCCAATGGCGACCGCTACGAAGGCGAGATCACCGGCGGGGAGCTGAGCGGGCAGGGTACGTATCGCTACGCCTCGGGGCAACGCTATGAAGGCGAAGTGCGCAAGGGGCGGCCGGAGGGGCAGGGCGTGTTCTGGTTCCTCGACGGCAGCCGCTTCGAGGGCCGCTTCGAGAATGGCCTCACCCGCGCCACCGGCCAGGTCGTGCGGGCGGACGGCAGCCGGGCACGCGGCGAGATCGTCGACGGGAACGCGCGGCTCGTCGATTGACCGGCCCTTCCGGTATAATCACGGGTTCATTCCGGAGGTTTCGATGGCCGAACGCAAACGTACCCGCCGCAACACCCTCGAGCGCCGCTGCCTGCCCAAGGCGTTCAAGCGCTTGTTCCTCGGCGCCCCGAAGGGCATCTTCAAGATGCTCGAGACCATCAAGAAGAACTGATCGCCGCGTCTTCAGGAAAAAAGGGCCACCTCGGTGGCCCTTTTCCTTTGGACGCGAGCGCCGCTAGCCGAGCGCGCGCCCGACGACTTCGCCCACGTTGGCGGAAAGTCCCTCCGCGGCGCGGATCGACTCCAGCGCCGCGCGCGCGTGCCCCTGGCGGCCGGCGTCGTACTTCTGCCAGCGGTCGAACGCGCGCGCGAGGCGCGAGGCGACTTGCGGGTTGAGGCGGTCGAGCGCAACCACTTGCTCTGCCACCCAGCGATAGCCGCTGCCATCGGCGGCGTGGAAGTGCAGCGGATTCTCCGTGGCGAACGCGTGCAGCAAGGCGCGCGCCCGGTTCGGATTGCGCAAATCGAAGGCGGGATGCGCGGTGAGCTCCTTTACG
>DATLEL010000015.1:0-3200 GCA_035525255.1 Usitatibacter sp. | reverse complement strand
GCGAGCACCAGCAGGTGCAGCGGCACGTCGAAGTCGTAGCCGCGCGTGGCACTGACGAGCCGGCCGAACGCATCGCCCACCGACCACTCGCTGATCGGCCGCCGCGAGTATTCCGACATCAGCGTCGCCACCGCCGGGCGCAGCTTGTCGCGGTCGGCCGCCTTCGCGAGCATCCCGAGCTCGAGCCAGGAGTCGAGCAGCCACTCGGTGTCCTGCTCGGTGAAGGCGAGCATGAAGGCCGCGAGCGCGTGGCGCGTGGGACGGTCGAGGCTGCCGACGACGCCGAAGTCGTGCAGCGCGATGCGCCCGTCATCGCGGATGAAGACGTTGCCGGGATGCGGGTCGCCGTGGAATGCGCCCATCACGAAGAACATCTCGACGTAGGCGTCGATCAGGTTTTGCGCCAGCGTCGCGCCGTCCCGGGCCTCGCCCAGCATATCCACGCGGCGCCCGACGGACAGCTCCTGCACCATCACCGTCTCGCTGCAGAGCTCCATCACCACGTCGGGGATCTCGATGGTCTCGGAGGAGCGGAAGGCGTCGGCAAAGCGCCGGGCGTTGCGCGCCTCCTCGCGCAGGTCCAGCTCGCGCTTCAGGTTCACCGCCACCTCGCGCACCACGTCGCTCGCCTTGTAGCGCGTGAGGAGCGCGGAGAAGCGCGACAGCAGCCGCACCACCGCGCCGAGGATGCGCATGTCGCGCTGCACCTGCACCGCGACGCCCGGACGCAGCACCTTCACCACCACTTCCTTGCCGCTGAAGGTGCGCGCAGTGTGCACTTGCGCCACCGAGGCGGCGGCGAGCGGCGTCTCGTCGAAGCGGATGAAGAGGAGCGCGGGCGGCTTGCCGAAGGAGCGCTCGATGGCGGCGATGGCGTCGGCCGCGGGGAATGGCTTCACCTGGTCCTGCAGCTTCTGCAGCTCGTCGAGGTATTCGCGCGGGAAGAGGTCGGAACGCAGCGACAGGTGCTGCCCGAGCTTCACGAAGCTGGTGCCGAGGCCCTCGAGGAGGTCGGCGAAACGCTTCGCGGGCGACGTGCGCAACGCGAAACCGAGGCGGTAGAGCGACAGCCATACCAGCCAGCCGCAGATGCGGAAGAAGATCTCGAAGGCGCGCCCGATGGTGCTGCCGGGCGGCGCCACGGGGCGCGGCGTGGGAACCGTTTCCCCCTAGCGTCGGGCCGGCGAGAGGACGGCGTCGTCCACGAGGCTCACGCGCAACGCGTAGGGCGTGTCGTCGAGCGTGAACGCGAGGTCGCGCTTGGCGGGATAGCTGGTGAAGATGAGCGCGGGCGAGCAGCGCACGTCGTGCGCTTCGTACTCCGCCAGCAGTGCGCGCAGCCTGAGTCCGCACGGCATGGTCTGCGCGGCGCGGATGATCTCGACCGCCCGCTGGTAGTGCCCCGGGTTGGTTGCGGCGAGCGCCTCGAGGGCGCCGGGCCGGTCGAGGCGCGTGCCCGGCGAATACGAATTCGCGGCTACTTGCGCGACGGCGGGCAATGCGGCGGTGGCGAGGCCCAGCAGGAGCAGCGGAATTCGCATGGCCATCTCCGAGATCGGGGTCTGACCCCGAATTCTACTTCGACCAGCCGGCGATGTCGGTGGCGTCGAGCTTGAAGCCGACGTTCTTCGGCAGGTTGCCGGCGTTCAGCTCGTCCTCCACGCCCTGGAAGGAGTCGGCGAGCTTGAAGGCCAGCTTGGCGAGGCTCTCGGCGTTCACGCTCATCTTGGCGGAGCCGCCGTCGAACGCGACCGTGCCGGACAGGAACTGCACGTAGATGCGCGAGGCGAGCTCGCGTACCGCGGGCTTGTAGGCGATGACTTTGTCTGCGTTATCCATGGCGGCCTCGGCGGGGTGCGGTCACCCATGTTCTCACGGAGCGCGGCGGTATGCCTCGCGCTCGAAGCAATTGTCGCGGTACGGATCGCGGCCACGCGCGAGCTGCACCAGGCTCGAGCCGAGGTAGAGGGGGAAGAACAGCACGCCCCAGCGCTCGTACTGGCGCACGTGCACCTGCTCATGGCAGCGGCAGGCGTGCAGCGTGGATTCATCGAGCCCGAGGATCACGTGACCGAAGGTGATCGCGCCGAATCGCATGCCCGGCGGCAGCCGCATGACGCCGCGTGCCACCCCGCCGCCGTCGATCTCGAGCGTGCCGTCGATCACGCGCCAGCGCGCGCCGCACGCCATGCAAAACGCCCCGAAGACAAGTCCGACCAGGCTGGCAGGGAACGCCCACGCGTAGCGCAGCAGCCTCACGGCGATTGCGGGCGCTCGGGCTGCGGGTTGCGCGGGTCGGTATTCGATGGCGGGATGACTGCAGGCGGTGCCTCCGCCGGTGCGGCGGGCGGGATGACCGCGGGCGGTGTCTGCGCCGGTGCCGCGGGTGCGACGGCTGAACCTGGCGCGGGCGGGGTGGAGGTCGCGGCTGGCGTAGCCGGATCAGTCGCCGGCGGAGTAGGCGGAGGCGGGGGCGCCGGCGGCTGGAATGCGCGGTCGCCGGCTTGCCACAACGCAAACGTGTAGACGTCCGCACGCTCCTCATCGCGCGCAAGACGCGACGCGCTGCGGCCGCGCGTACGCAGCACCGGCTTCGTCATCGTCGACGCATCGTCGGTGGCGCGCAGGACGATGGCAGCGAAAAGGTCCGGACGTTGCGTGATGGCCGCGGACGTGGCGAGCGCGCCGGCGCGCGTGCCCTGCAGCACCAGGCGCCGCGGATTGGTGAAGCCGTAGCTCGCCAGGAACTGTGCGACCGCAATCACGTCCTGCGAAGCATGGGAACGCGCGGAGCCGCGATGCCACGTCGCACCATATTCGCCGCCACCGCGCACGTGGGCGAAGGCGAGCACGCCACCACGCTCCAGCCACGCGAGCCGCGCGGCATCGAAGGTCGGGCGAATGGAAGTGCCGTAAGCGCCGAATGCCGTGAGCAGGGTCGGATTGTCCCCGGTGAGGGTGGTGGTCTTGGCGTACACCAGCGTCACCGGGATCTTCACGCCGTCCACGCCGGTGGCGTAGAGACGCACTTCATCCATGGCGCCGAAGTTCGCCACCGCGGCAGGCTGCAGCGGCGTGCGCTTCGCGTCGCCGTGGCGATCCACCTGCACGATCGAAGGCGGCTCGATCCATCCCTGCAGGCGCAGCAGCGCGCCATCGACCCGCGGATGGGCCACCAGCTGCGCGATGGCGTTGTCGAA
>DATLEL010000185.1:0-6062 GCA_035525255.1 Usitatibacter sp. | reverse complement strand
GGGACCATCCCGGTGCTGCTCGGCATCGAGGCGCTCAAGCGCAAGGGCGGGACGATGGTGGTGCAGGGCGAGATGCCCGAATTCCCGAACTTCCCCATCGGCAAGATGACGGTGAAGTTCATCACGCTGAAGAGCGCGCGCGGGCATAGCTACAAGTCCTGCGAGCTCGCCCTGCGCCAGCTGGCCTCGCGGCGCTTTCCGCTGGAGAAGATCACCACGCACCGCTTCGCGCTGAAGGACGTTGACCTCGCGATCAAGTCGGTCGGCGGCCACGGCGTGCCGGACGTGATCCATGCCTCGCTGATGCCATGGATGTAGGCCGCCGATGAGTCCCTGGAGCGACGCTGCTGCATCCCGCACGGGCCCGGGGGCGTCGCGCAAGGGTGCGGCGCACGTGGAGGCGCTCGAGCAGGTGAAGCAGTGGACCCGCGAGCGTTTTGCCCTGGACGAGGCCGAGACGGTGATGGTCGCGGAGGTGGGCGGCACGCTGCCGGGTTTCCCGCCGCGCGAGACCCAGGTGGGATTCTGGACGGCCGACGGCACGCGCCATCACTTCCGTGTCTTCAAGCCGGCGGTGGAGGTAGCCGAGGCGGACCTTCCTCCCGCGTGGATGAAGAAGGCGCTGGCGGGCGACGGTTTCGATTGCGAGTGCTGCTGAAGGAAACGACATGGCCGACCTCAAGCTGCGCACCGTCACGCGCACCCAGGGCAACAACCAGGCGCTCAAGGACGGGACGGTCAAGCCGCGCTCGTTCGAGTTCGAGTTCATCGAGGTGGACCCGCTGATCGACGCCTTCCGCCGCATGGTGCGCGGGCTCGAGTTCGACCTGTCGGAAATGGCGATGACGACGTTCATCACCGCGCGCGCCCACGGCAAGAAGGTCGCGGGGCTGCCGATCTTCCTGATGCGCGCATTCCATCATGGTGCCGTGCGGATGAACACCAAGGCTGGGATCGCGTCGCCGAAGGATCTCGAGGGCAAGCGTGTCGGCGTGAATCGCGGGTACACCGTGACCACGGGACTCTGGGCGCGCAGCGTGCTCGCCAACCAGCACGGCGTCGACCTCGACAAGATCACGTGGGTCTTGTCCGGTGACGAGCATGTGGCGGAGTACGTGCCTCCCGCGAACGTGGTTCCGATCGAGAAGGGCCGGAAGATGGCCGACATGCTCGCCTCCGGCGAGCTCGTGGCCGCGATCGGCGTCGACTCGGACCATCCGGACGTGAAGCCCCTCATCCCCAACGCGAAGGAGGCGGGCTTCGAAGCGCTGCGCACTCGCGGGCATTACCCCATCAACCACATGATGGTGATCCGCGAAGAGCTCCTCGCGCAGCATCCGCATCTCGCGCGCGACGTGTTCGATGCGTTCGTCGAAGCCAAGCGCATCTACCTGCAAAAGCTGCGGAGCGGCAGCATCGAGAAGCCCACCGCGGTCGACGAGCTCCACCTGCGGGTGATGGAGATCACCGGCAAGGACCCGCTTCCCTATGGAATCGCGCCCAACCGCCAGGCGCTCGAGGAGTGGATCGCGAGCGCGCTCGCGCAGAAGATCATCACCCGCCGGGTGACGGTCGAGGAACTGTTCCCCGCCAGCACGCACTCGCTGGTGGGATGATTGGGTATACCGCCAACCGCCAGGAGAACGCCATGACCGTGCAAGAGATCACCCGCAAGCCGCGCACGTCGAACAAGCCCCAGGTCGCCATCATGAATGCCGTGCACGACCTCCCGGTCCTGGTCGCGCGCGACGAGGGCTTCTTCAGGGATGAAGGCCTTGACATCGACTTCGTCACCACTCCCGGAATGGCGCAGGTCAGCACCAAGCATTTCGTGAAGTTCGATTCCATCTTCGACCGTCCGCTGGACACGACCTACAACGAAGGCGGCATCGACCAGTACCGCATGTGCGAATGGGGAATCATGAAGCGCGCCGTCGAGGCGAACACCGAAGGGCTGCGCCCGCGCAAGATCGTCGCGCTGGGGGCCGCGATGTCTTCGTTCGCCGTCGTCGTGCGACCGGACTCGAAGTACTACGAGCCCGAGATGCTGAAGAACGTGCCCATCGCCGTCACGCCGAACAACGGCTCGCACTTCACCACCCTGAAGATCATGGAAGGCTTCCTGCCGAAGGAGCACATCAAGACCACGGCGGCGGGCTCCATGCCGAAGCGCATCGAGGCGCTGCGCGAGGGCAAGGTCGCCGCGGTGAGCCTGATGGAGCCGTGGATCAGCTACGCGCAGAAGCTGGGCCTGCGCATCCTGGTCGAATCCCATTCGACGCGCAGCGAAGCGGCGGGCGACGACATGGACGCCGACACGCTGAAGAAGATGTTCCGCGCGCAGGCGCGGGCGTGCGAGCTGCTCGAGAAGGATCCGACCCGCTACGTGAAGTACCTCATCGCCGAAACCGGCGGGCTGCTCCAGGCCAACGAATTCCAGACCTGGCGCCTGCTCAATGCGCCGCCGCAGCCGTACACGCGCGAGCGCTGGGAGGACACCTACAACTGGACGGTGGGCTGGAACATGACGGTCCCGGGCGCCACCTACGAGAACACGGTGGACAACCGCGCATGGGAGTGAAGGTTTCGCTCGCGGACCTGCAGGCCATGAAGCCCGCGGGCCGCAAGATCGTCGGCGTGGTGGCGTGGGACTTCCAGATCGCGCGCATCGCCGACCGCGCCGGCGTGGACCTGGTCTCCGTCGGCGACTCGGTCGGCATGAACCTGTGGGGCCGCACCGATCCCGAGGACATGACGCTGGACGAGATGATCCTAGTCTGCAAGGCGGTGCGGCGCGGCGTCGCCCGCGCGCTGGTGAGCTGCGACGTGCCGTACGGCCCGCTTCAGGCTGGAACGGCCGCGGCGCTCGCGGCGGCCCGCCGCGTGATGCAGGAGGGAGGCGCCGACATGGTAAAGCTCGACGGCGCCGCCGAGTACCCCGAGGCGGTGCGTGCCATCACCGATGCCGGCATCCCGGTGTTCGCGCAGATGGGGATCACGCAGGGCAATGCCGCGCAGTACGGCATCGACCACACCAGGCTCCTCGGCGGCGCGATCCAGGTCCCCGCCGACATGACACCGCGGCTGGTCGAGGAAGCGAAAATCCTCGAGTCCGCGGGCGCGGCGATGATCGACTTCACCAGCTCGGGCCCACACGCGGGCGCCGCCGTCACCAGCGCCGTTTCGATTCCCGTGCTCGGAGGGCTGGGCGGCGGCCCGTGGCTCGACGGGCGCATGCGCATGGCCCACGCAGCCATCGGCTACGCCGCTTCCGCGATCGACGGCAAGGCGGAAACCTACGCGAACGTCGCGCGCACGACACTCGACGCGCTCGGCGCCTACGCCGAGGACGTGCGCTCCTCGCGCCAGATCCGCGGCGGCATCCCGCTCGGCGGAGCAGCGAAGTAATGGCGTTCGCGACGCTCGATGGCATCGCGACGCGCTACGAGGTCGTGGGCTCCGGGCCCCCGGTGCTGATGTTCTCCCCCGGCGGCTTCGACGCGACGCTGGAGAAGTGGTCCTCGCTGGGAATATATGCGCGCATCAAGCCCGTTGAAGCACTCTCGGCCGCATACCGCTGCATCATTTTCGACCGCCGCGAATGCGGGCAGTCGGGCGGCCGCGTGGAAGCGGTGAGCTGGACCGATTACGTGCGGCAGGGGGCAGCGCTGCTCGACCACCTGCGCATCGATCGGGCGTTCCTGATGGGCGGCTGCATGGGCTGCTCGCCGGTGGCGGCCTTCGCGGTGCAATACCCGCAGCGCGTGCTGGGGATGGTGCTGTACTGGCCCGTCGGCGGCGCGAAATATCGCATCAAGGGCCAGGGCCGCTTCGCCGAGCACCTCGACTTCGTGCGCCAGGCCGGGCTCACTGGCGTCGTCGACCTGGTCGCGAAGGATGGCAAGGCATTCGGCGCCGATCCGCGCGGCGGGCCGTGGGCCTCGGTCATCAAGCGGGATCCGCAATTCGCCGCGGACTATGCAAAGCAGGACGCCGCGCGTTACGCGGAAGTCGTCTCCGCCATGGCCGCGGGATTGCTGGATCGGGACACGGCCCCGGGCGCGGAGCCCGAAGAGCTGCTGCGCTGCACGATTCCCGCGCTGGTGGTGCCGGGCCGTGACGAGTCCCATGCCACCTCGGCCGCGCGCTACTTCGAGGAGTGCCTGCCGCGCTCCCAGTACTGGGATGCGGCGCCGGAGCAGCAGACCGAGGCGACCGCCCCGCCGCGCATCCTGCAATTCCTCGAGGCGAGCGCCGCATGATCATCGACATCCACTGCCACTACACCACCGAGCCGCAAGCGCTGCTCGCGTTCCGCGACAAGCAGCTGGCGGGCCTCGCCGACCCGATGCGCAAGCCCACGACCACCGACCTGGGCATCAGCGACGACCAGCTGCGCGCGAGCGTCGAGCCGCAGCTGAAGAACCAGCGCGAGCGCGGCAGCGACCTCACCATCTTCTCGCCGCGCGCCGCCGGCATGGCGCACCACATCGGCACCGAGGCGGTGAGCCACGAGTGGACGCGGATGAGCAACGACCTCATCCATCGCATCGCCACCCTGCTGCCGGACAACTTCGCCGCCGTGGGGCAGCTGCCGCAGCATCCGGGCGTGCCGATCGAGAACTGCATTCCCGAGCTCGAGCGCCTCGTGCAGCTCGGGTTCGTCGGCGTGAACCTCAACCCGGATCCTTCGGGGGGGCGCTGGAACGGCCCGCCGCTCTACGACCGCTACTGGTACCCGATCTACGAGAAGCTGGTGGAGCACGAGATGCCGGCGATGATCCACGTGTCGACCTCGTGCAACCCGAACTTCCACTACACCATGGCGCACTACCTCAACGCCGACACCACCGCCTTCGTGCAGCTGCTGCAGAAGAACGTCTTCCACGACTTTCCGCAGCTGCGATTCGTGATCCCCCACGGCGGCGGCGCGGTGCCCTATCACTGGGGGCGCTATCGCGGCTTCGGCGTGGACCAGAAGCAGCCCGGGCTGGTGGCCGAGCTGATGAAGAACGTCTTCTTCGACACCTGCGTCTATCACCTGCCGGGCATCGAGCTGCTCACCAAGGTGGTGCCGGTGGGCAACATCCTGTTCGCCTCCGAGATGATCGGCGCGGTGAAGGGGATCGACCCCGAGACCGGGCACCACTTCGACGACACTAAGCGCTACGTGGACCAGGTGAAGTCGCTGTCGGAGGAGGATCGCTACAAGATCTACGAGGGCAACGCGCGCCGCGTCTACCCGCGGCTCGATCGCCAGCTCGCGAAACGCGGCAAGCCCGGGCGGAAAGCGTGAGCGCCGAAACCACCGTCGGCCGGTCGCGTCCCGGCTTCGGCCTGCCGGGCCGCATCCAGTCCCCCAATTCCCGGCCGCGCTCGATCGCGATGGTGGGCCTGGGGGAAGGCGGCGCGGCGGTCGCGCGGCGGATGAAGGAAGAAGGCGTGGGGCCCCTCGACGTGCGCGTGTTCGCAAGCCCGCGTGTCCCCGCGGCCGACGCGCTCGCCACCATCAAGTCCAACGGCGACGATCTCCACCGCGCGCTGCAGGAGGCGGACATGATCTTCGTGGTGGCGTGCCGCGGCGACGACGTGGGGCTCGCCCCGGTGGTGGCGCGGATCGCGCGCGACCGCGGCGTGCAGGTAACCGCGATCTACCTGGTGCCTTCCACCCAGGCCGCCGCTGGCGTGGAAGACGAGAACCTGAAGATGCTGCGAGCCGGCGTTCACATGCTGGTGGTGGCGACGGACGAGACCTACGTCGCGGCGATGATCGCCGCGCTCGGGGGCTGAGGAGAGTCCATGAACGACATGACCCGGACAGGCGACGTCGATCCGCCCTACCTGTTCGCCGATTACCGCAGCACGCGGCTGCGCTCGCCGCTGCAGCCCCTCCTGCAGCTGCCGGCCGGGGCGCTCGACGTTCCCGGGCCGCTGGTGCCCGCGGGGTTCGTACGCGCGGGCGAGAACGACCTCACGCGCCAGGGCGCCTCCGCGCCGCTCGGCGAAAAGATGGTCCTATCCGGGCGGCTGCTGTATGAAAGCGGCCGGCCGCTCCGCCGCTC
>DATLEL010000338.1:0-3430 GCA_035525255.1 Usitatibacter sp. | reverse complement strand
GTCCGTCGAGAGCATCACGGTGTCGCCGGTTTCGAGGCGGAACTCGCGGCCGACGTCGATCTGCGGGGGCACGACGCCGCCGAGGCAGCTGAAGATCTTGTTGCGATCGGGATGGCGCGCCGCCGCTTCCACCGTGATGGCCCCGGCGTCGATCATCTGCTGGATCTTGGAATGGTCCTGGGTATGCGCCACCAGCTCGCCGCGGCGCAGCACGTAGAGGCGCGAGTCTCCCGCGTGCGCCCAGTAGGCGCAGCCGTTCTGCACGATCGCCGCGACGCAGGTGGTGCGCGGGCACTCGAGCAGGTTCTGCTCGACGGCGTGGGAGACGATGGCGCGATGGGCCGACTGGATCGCGGAGACCAGGAAGTCGAGCGGCTTGCGCAGCTTGTTGCGCGCCTCCTGCTGGAAGCGCCGCGTGATCTCGGAGACGGCGATCTCCGCCGCGACTTCGCCCTGCTCGTGGCCGCCCATGCCGTCGGCGATCGTCATCAGCAGCACGTCGCGGCTGTACGAGTAGCCGACGCGGTCCTCGTTGCCCTTGCGGTCGCCGACCTTGCTGTCCTGGAAGATGGTGAAGCGCATGCGCGGTCTACCGCGAGAAGAGCTTCGAGAGCGGCTTGTTGATGGTCTCGAAGAACGTGGACGACTTCTTCTCTTCTTCCACCGGCTCGAGCATCAGGCGCTTCTGCAGGTCGAAGGCGGTCTGCGGGCGTTTCAACCAGTCCACCGCGAGGCACGACTCGACGATCTCGAACAGCTCGTCGGAATAGGCCTGCTTCGCGAGGGTGCGAAGCGGGATCATGCGGTCCTTCTCCTCGCGCTGGTCGCCCGCCTGCGGCGGCGTGCCCGCGATGCAGGTGTACATGGTGGCGCCCACCGAGTAGATATCGCTCCAGGGCCCGAGCTCGCCCGGCTTGAAGCGGTAATGCTCGGGTGCCGCGAAGCCCGCTGTGTACATGGGCTTGAGCTTCATCGCTTCCTCGGAAAGCGTGATGCGCGCGGCGCCGAAATCCAGCAGCACCGGGCGGCCTTCCATGGAGATGAAGATGTTCGCGGGCTTGATGTCGAGGTGGAGCAGCTTGTTGGCGTGCACCTCGCGCAGCCCGTTCATCAGGTGCGCGAACAGGCGCCGGATGAAGACCTCGGTCATCTCCTGGCGATTCCGCTGGATGTGGAATTGCAGCGTGCGGCCGCGCACGTACTGCATCACCATGTAGCAGGTCTCGTTGGCGCGGAAGAAGTTCTCCACGCGCACCACGTTCGCGTGCGAGATCATCGCCAGCGCGCGGCCTTCCTCGAAGAAGCACTTCAGGCCATGGCGGAAGACGGCGAGGTTCGACTCGTCGGTGATGATCACCTCGACGCCGTCGGTGCGCAGCGGCAGCGACGAGGGCAGGTACTCCTTGATGGCGAACGGCGTCCCGGCCTCGTCGCGCGCGAGGTAGACGATGCTGAACCCGCCCGAGGACAAAGGCTTCTCGATGCGATAGCCGTTCAGCACATAGCCGGCTGGAAGCGGCTGGTTCGCCTGTTGAGGCATGGGGTTTGTTTCCGAGGCCCGCGGGGGCCTTCCGATATAATTCCGCTTCCAATTGTCGGCACTCCCCCCCGCCTTGTAAAGGCGATATTCCACAGTCGGCCGCATAGCGGGTCCCCCACATGATTTCCAGCATGACCGGCTTCGCCGCCGCCTCGCTCGAGAGTGCCCAGGGCAGCCTCGGCGTCGAGCTGAAGACCGTGAACCACCGCTACCTCGAGTTCCAGACGCGCATGCCCGAGGAGCTGCGGCCCTTCGAGCCGGCGATGCGCGAAGCCGTGGCCGCGAAGCTCACGCGCGGCAAGGTCGACTGCCGCATCACGTTCACGCCGCTCACCGCCACCGCAAGCGCGCTGCTGCCCGATGCCGCGGCAATGGCGGCGCTGCATGCCGCGGCGCATCTCGTGATCGGCCGCTTTCCCGATGCGCGTCCGCTGTCGGTTTCCGAGGTGCTGCACTGGCCCGGGGTGCTCTCGCAGGAATCGCTGTCGGCCGACGAGGTGAAGGAGCAGGTCCTCGGGCTCATCGATCGCGCCATCAAGGAGCTCAACCAATCGCGTGCGCGCGAGGGCGCCAAGCTCGAGGCGATCCTGCGCGAGCGCCTCGATGGAATGGCGGCGCTGGTGAAGGAAGCGCAGCCGCTCATCCCCGGCGCGGTGAAGGCGTTCCAGGAAAAGCTCGCCGCGAAGATCGCCGAGGCCGCGGCCTCGCCCTCCGATGAGCGCGTGCACCAGGAGATCGTGCTCTACGCCTCGCGCATCGACGTGGACGAGGAGATCGGGCGCCTCAACACCCACATCTCCGAGTACCGCCGCGTGCTGGACAAGGGAGGCGCCTGCGGCAAGCGCCTCGACTTCCTCTGCCAGGAGCTCAACCGTGAGGCCAACACCCTCGGCTCCAAGTCGGTCGCCAACGAGATGACGCGCATCTCGGTGGAGCTCAAGGTGCTCATCGAGCAGATGCGCGAGCAAGTGCAAAACATCGAATGACCTGTGCCAGGTAACCTCTTCGTCGTCGTCGCCCCGTCCGGCGCTGGAAAGACCAGCCTCGTCACCGCGCTGCTGGAGCGCGAGAAGAACATCCGCCTCTCGATTTCGTACACCACCCGCGCGCCGCGCTCGGGCGAGCAGGATGGTCGCGACTACCACTTCGTGGAGCGTGCCGAGTTCGAGAAGATGATCGGCGCGGGCGACTTCCTCGAGCATGCCAACGTCTACGGCAACTACTACGGCACCAGCCGCCGCTGGATCGACCGGGAGCTCGCCGGCGACCACGACGTGCTGCTGGAAATCGACTGGCAGGGCGCCCGCCAGGTCCGCAAGCTCTTCTCCCACATGGTGGGAATTTTCATTCTGCCTCCGTCACTTGCGGAGCTGCAGCGCCGGCTCGTGGGACGCGGGAAGGACTCGCCGGAGACGATCGCCAAGCGCATGGCGAGCGCCCGCGAAGATATCTCGCATGTTCTTGAATTTGAATATATAATTGTCAATGAAAGCTTCGATTCGGCATTGGCGGACCTGATGTGCGTGGTTCGCGCGGCGCGTCTGTCGCGCGAACGGCAGCGCTCCCGCCTCGAGAAGCTCACCGACGAATTCAAGTAAAGGACATCGCGCCATGGCCCGCATCACCGTCGACGACTGCATCAAGTTCTTCCCCAACCGCTTCGAGCTGACGCTCGCCGCGACCAACCGCGCGCGCCAGGTCGCGCTCGGCGCGACGCCGCTGGTGGAGTCCAACAAGGACAAGCCGTGTGTGATCGCGCTGCGCGAGATCGCGGGCGGCAAGGTCGGGCGCGAGTTGCTCCTGCCCCCGGCTCCGACGCCGCCGGTGCTGTAAAGCGGCTCCCGGAATGGGCCGGCTCGCCCATTTCCTCGCTGCCGTGACGCCCGCCGC
>DATLEL010000319.1:0-2563 GCA_035525255.1 Usitatibacter sp. | reverse complement strand
ACCATCGCCGACATCGCCGTGGGCACCAACGCGATGCAGATCAAGACAGGCTCGCTCTCACGCTCCGATCGCACCGCCAAATACAACCAGTTGCTGCGGATCGAGGAAGAGCTGGGGGAAGGCGCGACGTATGCCGGCCGTGACGCTTTCTACCAACTGCGCTGACCGTCATCCCCGCGAAGGCGGGAATCCAGACTAGTGAGAATCCTCTCCTACATTCTCGCCGCGCTCCTCCTCGCGATCCAGTACCCGCTCTGGATCGGCAAGGGGAGCTGGCTGAGGGTGCGGGAGCTGGACCGGCAGCTGGTGGCGCAGCGCGAGGCGAACGCGAAGCTCAAGGCGCGCAACGATGCCCTCGACGCGGAAGTACGCGACTTGAAGCAGGGCTTCGAGGCGCTCGAGGAGCGCGCCCGCATGGAGCTCGGCATGATCAAGCGCGACGAGGTTTTCTTCCAGGTAGTGCGGAAGTAGAAACTGGTGTCAGACACCGATTGGTGTCTGACACCAGTTTCTAGTCGACTTTCGCGCCCGAATCCTTCACGACCTTCGCCCATTTCGCGGTCTCCACGCGCGTGAGGTCCGCCAGCTGCTGCGTCGTCCCACCGCCCGCCTCCGCGCCCTGCTCCGCGAAGAACTTGCGCGTCTCGGGCGAGGCGAGGATCGCGTTCGCTTCGCGGTTGAGCTTCTCGACGATCTCCCACGGCGTGCCGACGGGCGCATAGATCGCGTTCCACGACGTGGAGTCGTAGCCGGTGAGGCCCGCCTCGGCCACCGTCGGCAGGTCGGGCAACGCATGCGAGCGCGTGGGTCCCGTCGTCGCCAGCGCCTTCAGCTTGCCGCCCTTGATGTGGGGCATCGACGCCGAGAGGTTGTCGAATGCGATGTTGACCGTGCCCGACATGAGGTCGATCAGCATCGGGGCGCTCCCCTTGTAGGGAATGTGCTGCATCTTCGTTCCCGCCATGGAATTGAAGAGCTCGCCCGAAAGGTGGATCGAGGTCCCGCTGCCGCTCGAGGCGAACGTGAGCTCGCCCGGCCTGGCCTTGGCGAGCTTGATCACGTCGGCGACGGAGCTGGCTGGGAAGCCTGGCTGCGTCACCAGGACGTTGGGCGTGGTGGACAGCAGCACCACCGGCACGAAGTCCTTGATGTTGTCGTACGGCATCTTCGAGTAGAGGCTCTGGTTGATGGCGTGCGTGCCCACCGTTCCCACCACCAGCGTGTAGCCGTCCGGCGCCGCCTTGGCGACCATGTCGGTGCCGATGTTCCCGCCCGCGCCCGGCTTGTTCTCGATCACCACCGGCTGCCCGAGGCGCTCGCCGAGCTTTCCCGCCAGCGCGCGCGCCGAGATGTCCGTCGACCCCGCCGGCGGAAACGGCACGACCAGCTTGATGGGCTTGTTGGGATACTGCGCCAGCACGGCGGCGGCGGCGAACGATGCGGCGGCAATCGCCGCGCGCGAAAAATTGCGTTGCATGGTGTCTCCGGAATGGGGTCAGACCCCTAATTGTTCAACTTCGGTGCAGTAGGGGCAACACGACGGCTGCATCGAGCACCAGTATGGCGCAAGAAGGGGTCTGACCCCTCAGCTGCCGCGGCGGGCGAGATAGATGCCGGTGAGGACCACGGCGCCGCCGAGGAGCTGCGCGGCGCCGATACGCTCGCCGAAGAGGGCCCACGCGGCGAGGGCGGCGACGACGGGCTGGATCAGCAGGCTCACGGACGAGAGAGACGCGGGAAGGTGCGCGAAGGCGAAGGCGATGAGGCCCTGGCCGAGCACCTGCGCCACCAGGGCGAGCGCGACCAGCACCAGCCAGCCCTGCGCGCCCGCGGGGATCATGGGTTGCGGCGAGAGCAGCGCGATCGGCAGCAACACGATCGCGGTGATGGTGGTGCTCCACGCCATCAACCGCGCCGTCGACGCCTGCGCATCGCGCGCCTGCTTGATCGCCAGCATGTACGCGGCGTAGAACACGGCCGAGAGCGCGCCCAGCGCATCGCCCAGCAGGCGCGTCCCGCCGATGGAGAAGTTGGGACCGACCAGGATGAACATGCCGGCGATGGCCACGAACATCCCGAGCAGGAAGGTGCGCGTCACCTGGCGCTTCCACAGCAACCAGCCGGCGAGCGTCACGAAGATGGGTGCGAGGTTCGCGAGGAGGGTCGCGTTGGCGACGGAGGTCCACGCGATCGACCAATGCCACACGCCGAGGTCGCCGGCGAAGAAGAGGCCGGCAAGGAGGAGGGGAGCGAAGCGTCGTGCTCCCTCCCCCTTGGGGGAGGGCTGGGGAGAGGGTTGTTTGAATACCCACAGCCACAAAAACGGCGCCGCCAGCGCGCACCGCCAGAAGGCACTCGCCACCGGTCCCGTGTCGGAGAGCCGCACGAAGATCGGCGCGAAAGCGATGGCGCAGCCGCCGGCGAGCAGGCAGAGGAAGGCGGCGCGGCTCATGGGGCGGATATCATAGCGCCCCATGCCTTCAGAGCTCCTCTCGGCCTTCATCCTGCTCGCGCTCGTGGTGGATCCCTTCGGCAACGTGCCGCTGGTGAACGCCATGCTCGC
>DATLEL010000314.1:0-4706 GCA_035525255.1 Usitatibacter sp. | reverse complement strand
TCCGTGGCCATGTCGACCCGCCCGGCAAGCTCGGCGAACAGGAACTGGGAGAGGGGCTTGGCGCTCGCCACGGCCTGCTGGAAGGCCTTCTTGCCCTCCCGGCGAATGAAGGTATCCGGGTCGTCCTCGGGCGGCAGGAACAGGAAGGAGACCACCTTGCCGTCGGCCAGCACCGGCAGGCTGATCTCGAGGGCGCGCCAGGCGGCTTTGCGTCCGGCGCTGTCGCCGTCGAAACAGAACACCACGTTGTCGGCCATCTTCAGGAGCTTGGCCACGTGCATCGGCGTGGTCGCGGTGCCGAGCGTCGCGACCGCATTCTCCACGCCGTTCTGGGCAAGCGCCACCACGTCCATGTAGCCCTCGACCACCAGCACCTGGTTCGCATCACGGATGGCCCGCCGCGCCTGGTAGAGGCCGTAGAGCTCGCGGCCCTTCTCGAAGAGCGGCGTCTCCGGGGAGTTGAGGTACTTTGGCTCGCCCGCGCCGATGACGCGGCCGCCGAAGCCGATCACGTTGCCGCGCGAATCGAGGATCGGGAACATCACGCGGTGGCGGAAGCGGTCGTAGCGGCGCGAGCGCTTCTCCTCGCCCGGCTCGGAGTCGATGACCAGCCCCGTGTCCTTGAGGTCGGGCGCGTTGTACTCGGGGAACACGCTCTCGAGGTTCTGCCAGCCGTCGGGCGCATATCCCAGGCCGTAGCGCGCCGCGATCTCGCCGGATACGCCGCGGCCCTTGAGGTAATCGATCGCTTCGCGGGATTTCTTCAGCTCCGCGCGGTAATAGCCCAGCGCATCCATCATTCGCGCCGTGAGCCCGGTGGACTGCGGCGAGGCGGACTTGTCGTAGCGCGACTGCGTCTCCGGCACCGGCATGCCCACGGTCTCGGCGAGCGAGCGGATCGCCTCGGGGTAGGCGAGGCCCGAATACTCCATGAGGAAGCCGATGGCGTTGCCGTGCGCGCCGCAGCCGAAGCAGTGATAGAACTGCTTCGACGGGCTCACGCTGAACGAGGGCGACTTTTCGTTGTGGAACGGGCACAGCGCCTGGAAATTGGCGCCGGCCTTCTTCAGCTTCACGTGGCGATCCACCACGTCGACGATGTCGACGCGCCCGAGCAGGGACTGGATGAATTCCTGCGGGATCATGGGCGGATTATCAGCCCGCCAGGCGTCCCTTTACGAGCCCCGACACTTTCCCCATGTCCGCGCGGCCGGCGAGCTTCGGCTTCACCACCGCCATCACCTTGCCCATGTCGGCCGCTCCCTTCGCGCCCGTGGAGGCGATCGCCTCCGCGATCACGGCGTCGACTTCGGCGGCGGAGAGCTGCTGCGGGAGATAGGCCTCGAGGATGGAGATCTCGTACTTCTCCTTGTCGGCGAGGTCCTGGCGCTGGGCCTTTTCGAACTGCGAGATCGAATCCTTGCGCTGCTTGATCATCTTCTCGACCACGCCCACCACGCCCGCGTCGTCGAGGGTGATGCGCTCATCCACCTCGCGCTGCTTCACCGCGGAGAGCATGAGGCGCAGCGCCGCGAGCTTTTCCTGCTCTCGGGCCTTCATCGCGGTCTTGATGTCGTCGTTCAGCTGGTCGCGTAGCGGCATTCGGCACCTCGGAAATGATCGCGGCGAGCGGGGCGCTGGGGCCCGGCTCGCCGCGTGTATTCGATGGGGAGACGCCCTAGTACAGCTTGGGAGGCAGCATCTGCGCGCGCATGCGCTTGTAGCGGCGCTTCACCGCGGCGGCATGCTTGCGCTTGCGCTCGGCGGTCGGCTTCTCGTAGAACTCGCGGGCGCGAAGCTCGGTGAGGAGGCCGGTTTTCTCGACCGCGCGCTTGAAGCGGCGGAGAGCCACGTCGAACGGCTCGTTTTCCTTGACTCGGACAATAGGCATTGGTGGGGAGCGAAGTGGTGCCGGGAAACCACGCATAATATCAGGGTTTTGCCTCTCCCGGAAGCCAAATCGGCTTCCATTTCCCCGTGCTGATCCTCGGAATCGAGACCTCCTGCGACGAGACCGGTGTCGCGCTGTACGACACCCGCGACGGCCTGCTTGGCGACGCCTTGCACTCCCAGGTCGCGCTCCACGCGCTCTACGGGGGGGTGGTGCCGGAACTGGCCTCGCGCGATCACGTGCGGCGATTGCTGCCCCTCACGCGGTCGGTCCTGGAGACCGCTTCGCGACGGCTGGAGGACATCGACCTCATCGCTTATACCCAGGGCCCGGGGCTCGGGGGCGCGCTGCTGGTGGGTGCCTCGGTCGCCGCCGGCCTCGGCCTCGCGCTGGAACGGCCGGTCGTCGGGATCCACCACCTCGAGGGCCACCTGCTGTCGCCACTCCTCGCCGCGCCGCGGCCCGAATTCCCGTTCGTCGCGCTGCTGGTCTCCGGCGGCCACACGCAATTGATGCGAGTCGATGGCGTGGGCGCCTATTCGCTGCTGGGCGAAACGCTCGACGATGCCGCCGGCGAAGCATTCGACAAGACCGCAACCCTGCTCGGCCTGGGATATCCCGGCGGTCCCGCGCTCGCGCGTCTGGCCGAAAGCGGGGACGCGGCGCGCTTTCCTTTCCCGCGCCCGATGCTCGCGAGCGGCGACCTCGATTTCAGCTTCAGCGGCCTGAAGACTTCGGTGCTCACGCGGGTGCGCGCGATCGGCACGCCCGACTCGACTGCGCGCCGAGACCTGGCGGCCTCGTTCCAGGAAGCGATCGTCGATGTCCTCGTGGCGAAATGCATGCAGGCGCTGGATCGTGAAGGATTGCAGCGGCTGGTGGTGGCAGGCGGCGTGGGCGCGAACGCGTTGCTGCGCGAGCGGCTCGAGGCGCAGGCGGGCCGGCGCGGCGCGCAGGTGTTCTTTCCGCCGCTCAGGCTCTGCACCGACAATGGGGCGATGATCGCTTTCGCCGCGGCGCTCAAGTTTCCGCAAGGCCGCGTGGGCGACACCGACTTCCGCATCCAGCCGCGCTGGGACCTCGCTGCCGCGGCGCGCGATCCTCAGTCGACGTTGCGGCGGTAGGTCTCCTGCGCGAGCTCGAGGTCCGCCTCGGCCTTCTTCAGCGCTTCCTCGAGCCGTTCCAGCCGCTCGAAGTATTCCGGTCGCAGCATCGCCGTGGGGCACACCGCCTGCACCTTGCCATCCGCGCCGGGCGCATTGCGGCAGTTCGCCCGCGCCGACATCCCGTGCATGCCGCCGCCGGAGGTGCGCGCCTGCGGGGTATCCCGGTTGGGGACGTTCTGCGCCGTGCCGGTGTTGCCGCGATTGGCGACGCGCTGCTGGATGATCTGGCGATCGTCATTGCCGGGGACGTCCTGCGCTTCCTTCAACGCGTCCCGCGCTGCTTCCACGCGGGCGCGCGCGCGCTCGACGTTGGCGCGCAGCGTCTCGCGCGTCTGGCGCCGCTTCGCGGCGAGGTCGACGATGGTTTCCTCGGCCGGCTTTTCCTCGCGTGCCGCTGCCGCCTTCGGTGCCGCCGCCGCGGGGGTTGCCGGAATGTCCGGCTCGATGCGTGTCACGACGCCCGCGAAACCCTTCGGCGGCTGGTCGCTGTACTGGGTCTTGCCGTCCGCGCCGGTCCACTTGTAGAGCACCTGTGCGTGGGCGGCGAGTGCCGCAAGCAATGCGGCGGCAACCAGCGCCACGCGAACGCGCTGCATCACTTGGCTTCCTCGAACTTGCGCGCTTCGTTCTCGGCGCGCTTCAGCGCGGCCTCGAGCGCGGCGACGCGCGCGCTGTATTCGTCGGTCAGCACGCGGCGCCCGCCGGTGCCGACGTTGCCGACGATGCGGTAGTCGCTGTCCGCCGGATTGTCGCGCGCCTCCTCCAGGGCCTTGCGGGCCTTCGCGACGTTATAGCGCGCGGTCTCGGCAGGGCTGCGCTCGCCGAGGACGCCTTGCGGTCTCGCGGGCGCCGGCGGCTTCGGCATCGTCGCCGTGTTCGCGTTGGGATCGATATCCATGCGGATCACCTTGCCGTCGAACTCCTTGGGCGGCGCCTCGCTGTAAGTGACCTTGCCGTCCTTGTCGATCAGCTTGTAGAGCGTCTGCGCCGAGGCCGGCAACGCCATGAATACCAGTCCGAGGAACGCCATCGAAAGCTTTTGCATCGTCATCTCCTAGTCGGCGGCCGCGGCATGCGGCGCCGAGCACACGCGGCAATGCGGATCGCGCGCGAGGCGCACCTCGTGCCAACGACCCGCGAGCGCATCGAACAGCGCGAGGCGTCCCGAAAGCGGTTCGCCGATGCCTGCCAGCAGCTTGATCGCTTCCATCGCCTGCATCGTTCCGATGATACCCACCAGCGGCGCGAACACGCCCATTGTTGCGCAGCGTTCTTCTTCCTCAGCCGCGTTCTCGGGAAAGAGGCAGTCATAGCAAGGCGCGCCCTCGCGGCGCAGGTCGAATACCGCGAGCTGGCCGTCGAAGCGGATCCCCGCGCCCGACACGAGCGGCTTGCGGTGCCGCACGCACGCGCGGTTGATCGCGTGGCGCGTCGTGAAATTGTCGGAGCAGTCCAGCACCACGTCGGCCGCACGCACCAGGCTTTCCAGGCGCTCGCCGCCCACGCGATCCACGATGGCCTCGACCCGCACCGCGGGATTGATGCCCGCGAGGGTCGCCGCCGCCGATGTCGCCTTGGGCGTGCCGATGGATTCCTCGCGATGCACCACCTGGCGTTGCAGGTTGGTGACGTCGACGCGATCGCCGTCG
>DATLEL010000276.1:0-3290 GCA_035525255.1 Usitatibacter sp. | reverse complement strand
TACGCCGCGCCATACCGTCGAGACCAACCTCGACGCCCTGCGCCGTCTCGGTATCTACCCCGAGGTGGACGAGAAAGCACTGGTGATGGAGCCTGGCGGCGAAGCCCGGCAGCGCGTGGCAGCGCTCCTCGCGCAGGCGGGGCTCGCGCGCCGCGGCTTCATCCACCTGCATCCCACCTCGCGCTGGATGTTCAAGGCATGGACCGAGGAGCGCTACGCGGCGCTGATGCGCCGTCTCGCGCTCGATGGGCACCGCATGGTGGTGACGGCCGCGCCCGATGCGCGCGAGAAGGCGATCGCCGCGCGCATCATCGCCGCGGCCGGCGTTCCGGTCACCGACCTGTCGGGCCAGCTTTCCCTGCGCGAGCTGGGCGCGCTCACCGCCGAGGCGCGCCTCTTCTTCGGTCCCGACTCGGCGCCGATGCACATCGCCGCGGCGATGGCGACGCCGGTCGTGGCGATCTTCGGCCCGAGCAACGAGCTCGCCTGGGGTCCGTGGGGCGTGTCGCACCGCGTGGTGACCAGCGGCCACAGCTGCCGTCCGTGCGAGAACGACGGCTGCGGCGGCGGCAAGGTCAGCGAATGCCTCACGCTGCTGGAGGTGGAGCGCGTGCATTCGGCCATCAACGAGCTGCTGGCGGGACGCGACTCGGCGCCGGTCACGTTCTTCCGCGCCGGCGCGATCTAGCCGCAGGATGCCGAGCCTCTCGAGCCTCGCGCGCCGCGTCTCCGACCGCGCTCGCGGCACGGCTTTCGAACGTGCGCTGGCGCGCGCGCCGCGCGCCCCGGGCAGCCGCTTCCTGTTCTTCTGGAACCGCGGCATGGGCGACATCGCCCTGGGACTGGTGCCCCTGTTCGCGCGCATCCGCGCCGGTTTTCCCGGTGCGCACATCACGGTGATCACGCGCGAGGAGCTGCGCTTGCCGATGTCGATGGCGGAAGTCGATGCGGTGCACGTGCTGCCGGGCCTGGAGCGCGAGGCGCGTCCGAATCTCAGCGACGCATGCCGGACGCTCGGCCTCGAACAACGCGGCTACGCCGCCGTGTTCAGCTACCCCGATCCCAATCGCTGGCTGGAAGGGCGCAGGCGCGATTTCCCGCCGCGGCTGCGCTGGGATCCGGCGTGGGACCGGCTGGCCGACGCGGTAGCGCCGCCCAGCGGGCGCATCGCCATCGGAGCCCACGTGTCATCGGAAACCGCGAGTTATTACGGCTACCGCAAGGATTGGCCGGCGGCGTCGTGGCAGGCGCTCTTCGATCGCTTCCCCGCGCCGACGGGCGTGGAGTGGCTGTTGCTCGGCAAAGCGGCGGATGCGCATTACCGCGGCGACAACGTGACCGACTTGCGCGGACGCACCGATTTCCCCTCGCTGCTGGCGGTGATCCGCCACCGCCTGCGGGCGCTGGTAGCGCCCGATAGCGGCATTCTCACCACCGCGTACTACCTCGACGCGAGCTTCCCGCTCGCGGTCGTTTCGCTGTGGGGGGATCCGCGCCAGGGCGTGCTGCACCAGGGA
Source organism: Usitatibacter sp. (assembly GCA_035525255.1). Lineage (GTDB taxonomy): Bacteria > Pseudomonadota > Gammaproteobacteria > Burkholderiales > Usitatibacteraceae > Usitatibacter. Next base: position 1,773 of record DATLEL010000276.1, on the reverse strand, counting down.
TGCGCCTCGCCCAACCCGCTGCTGACGCACCATCCGCTGGTGGCGCCCGGCGAGGACATCGCGAAGCTCGAGGTGGCCGACGTCGCCGCCGCGCTGCTGGCGACTAGCGTCCTGCCGCCGCGCTGAAAACCGCTTCCATGCGGTCGAGCATGCGATCGATGCCGAAATCGCGCTCGGCGCGCGCGCGCGCGGCAGCGCCCATGCGACGGCGCAGCGCGGGGTCGTCGCGCAGCGTCGCCAGGCCCCGCCCGAGCGCGGGCGCGGAGCGCGGCTCGACGATGAGCCCCGTCACGTCGGCGTCCACCGCCTCGGTGATGGCGCCGATGGGCGTCGAGACCACCGGCACCGCGCACGCCATCGCCTGCATGATCGACTGCGGTACGCCCTCCTCGCCGTAGGACGGCAACGCGAACAAGTCGAGCGCCTGCATCCACGGAACGACATCTTCCTGGTGCCCGGTGAAGCGCACCTCGCCCCCGAGGCCCGCGCGCTTCACGTAATCCTCGAGCGGCGCGCGATCGGGACCGCCGCCCACGACCAGCACCTGCCAGTCCTTCCAGCCGGCGCGATCCGCCGCCAGGGCATCGAAGAGATATTGGTGCCCCTTCCAAGACCGCAACGTGGCGACGATGCCCAGCGCGGGCCGCTCGGGAAGGCCGAGGAGCGCGCGGGATGCGGGCGCGTCGCCGGGCACGAAGCGCGTGAGGTCGATGCCGGTAGGGATCGACGTGGTGCGCTCGAGCGGGATGCCGTTGTCGCGGGCGAGCTGGCGGCGCAGCGCCTCCCCGGTGGTCACGATGTGGGTGTTGCCGTGCAGATAGAGCCAGCGCGTGGCGAAACCCGGATGCACCGCGGTCGACACATGGCGCGTGCGCACCACGGCAGGCGCGCCGTCGAGGGTGGCGCACGCGATGGCACCGAGCCAGCTGTCGGTAGAGCTGTGGGTGTTGAGCACGTCGACGGCGCCACGATGGGCCGCGAGCCAACCGCGGAGTGCCCACAGGTCCGGCAGGCGCTTGCGGCGCAAGCCCAGGGGCTCGACCGGCACCCCCATGCGCCGCGCGGCCTCGGTGATCGGCGCCTCCGGCGGCGACAGCAGCACGACGCGATGGCCGCGATCGAGGAGGCCGCGCGATTCGGTGAGGATGCGCACCTCCTGGCCGCCCCAGCCGCAGGAGTTCTCCGTGTGCACGATCGACAGCGGCTTCATCGCAGCAGCTCGTGCGCCGCGGCGAGCAGCGCCTCGGTGGAGATGCCGTGAAGCGCCTCGCGCGCGCCGCCCTCCGCGATCAGCACGCGATATTGCGCGGACTGGGGAATCCATTCGCGTTCCCCGCGGTGGCTGCGGAACCACGCGATCGCCGGCGTCGCGGTCATGAGCGCCAAGTGCAGGCTGCCGGTGTCTCCGGAAAACGCGAGCGCCGCCTTCTCGATCACCGCGGCGAGGCCGTCCACCCCGAGCGAACCGCGGAACACTTTCCACGGTGGCTCGCGCAACAGGGCCAGCAACGCGTCCATGCGCCGCAGCTCTCGCGCATCGTCGGCGCAGGAGAGCACCAGCCGCAGCTGCGGGAAACCGCGCCGCAGGCCGTCCACCAGCTCCGCAAGCTGCGCCGCGGGAAGCTCGCGCTCGGCCGCGGTGGTGCACGGGCTCAAGTGGATGTATTTGCCCTCGTCGGCCGCCGTGATGCCGGCCGCGCGCCGCAGCGCAGGATCGATCGCGACGTGGAAGCGCGGCTCGCCGGCGAAGCGGCGCCCGGGACCGAGCAGCGC
>DATLEL010000265.1:0-3292 GCA_035525255.1 Usitatibacter sp. | reverse complement strand
CCTTGGCGCCGGCAACGCCCGAAATCTCGCACGCGCGGATCGCGCGCTTCAGCGGTTCGAGGGCGGCCTTGCCGATGACGTTCTCGGACATGCGGACCTTGATGCCGATCGCGATGTCGGCGTTCTCCGCGAGCGTGCGCGCCGCATCCTCCGTGCGCGCGTAATCCATGTTGTAGAGCTCGGCGATCGGGAAGCCCGTCAGGCCGATGTTCGCGATATGCACGAACGCGTACAGGCGCGCGCGCGTGGAGCCCACGATGAAGCGCCGGAAGGCGGCGAAGTTGTTGGCCCCCGCGTCCCCTGTGGAAACCAGCGTGGTCGTCCCCTGGAACTGGACCAGCTCGTCGGCGGGAATGCCGATGCCCGAGCCATAGGGAAACGTGTGCGCATGAAGATCGACCAGCCCGGGGGTGACCAGCTTGCCGGTGGCGTCGATGACGCGCAGCGCGCGCTCTGCTGGAATGCCCGCGGCGACGGATTCCACCACGCCGTTGCGGATGCCGATGTCGCGCACGCCCCGCAGCTTCTGCGAGGGGTCGAGCACTTCGCCGCCGCGGATCAGCAGGTCGAATTTGTCATTGGGCCCCATCGCCGCGCGCACCAGCCCCGGCAGTGTGGCGAGGGAGGATGCGGCAGCGAGTGACAGGACGAAGCGGCGGCGGTCGTAGGTGCGGCTCATGGGATCTCCGTTGTCTTGTTGTGCGTGGCATCGTGCTCGCCCCCGGCGGTGCGGGTCAAGTCGCGGCGGTGTATGCTCGCCTCGCCTTCGGGCACCCGCCCGGAGCACCGTCCTGCAGGGGAGGCACCATGCGCAAGTTCCTGGGGTTATCCGCGGTTTTGCTCGCCGCGCCCGTCGCGATCGCAGCGGACATCGGCGCCGGCAAGGCGAAGGTCACGGCGGTATGCGCCGCCTGTCATGGGGAGTCCGGCGTGAGCGTGAGCGAGACCATTCCCAACCTCGCGTCACAGCGCGCGACCTACCTGCAGGCGCAGCTGAAGGCTCTCAAGGACGGCACCCGCAAGAATCCCATCATGAATGCCATCGCGGCACAGCTCTCGGCCGACGAGATGGCGAACGTGGCCGCGTATTTCGCGTCGCTCCCGGGGGCGGGAGCCGCGGCGAAATCCGAGTTCCTGCCGAACCTCGCCAAGACCAGCGTGACCTTTCCCGAGGGCTACCAGTCGTCCTTCACCAAGTATCACGCGATCAATTTTCCCGCGACGAAGCAAGTGCGCTACTACCTGGCCAACCCCGCCGCGCTGGAAGCCGCCAAGGGCGGCAAGACGCTGCCGAACGGATCGGTGCTGCTGGCGGAGGTCTATTCGGCGAAGCTCGGCGCGGACGGCAATCCGGTCACCGGCGCCGATGGGCTCTACGAGCCCGACAAGCTGATGTTCTACACGGCCATGGCGCGCGACAGCGGCTGGGGCAAGGACATCCCCGAGATGTTGCGCAACGAGGACTGGAACTACGCCATCTTCACGACCGGCAAGCAGCACCGGCCCGGGGTGAACCAGGCCGAGTGCCTCGCCTGCCACAAGCCTCTCGACAAGGTGAGCTACACGTTCACCCTGAAGGAGCTCGCCGCCGCGAAAGCGAAGTCCGGCTACTGAGCGTTACTGCAGCAGCTTGCCGTCCGCGTCGATGCGCCGGACTTCGCCGAGGTTGAGCGCGCGGATGCTGTCCTCGACCTTGGCCATGTCGCCCACCACCACCCAGGTAAGGCGGTCGGGCGCGATCAGGCGGGCGGCAAGCGCATTCGCACTCTCCGGCGTGACCGCCAGCACTTTCTGCGTGAAGGTGTCGTAGTAATCCGGCGGAAGCCCGAACTCGAGGATGGTGCGGTAACCGTTGGCGAGCTGCGCCGCGGTCTCGAAGTTGCCCGGCTGGGAGAGCGTGAGGCGCGCCTGGGCTTCCTGCAGCTCCTTCGCGGTGATGGGACCGGCGCCCGCCACCTTGCGGTACTCGGAAACGATCTCCTTCATCGCGTCCGCGGTCTTGTCGGTCTGGATCGGCGAAATGCTGTAGTAGGCGCGTTGCCCGCGTGCATCGGGCAACGCGCTTCTCACGCCATAGGACCAATGCTTGTCCTCGCGCAAATTGAGGTTCAGGCGCGATGAGAAGCCGCCGCCGAAGACACTGTTGAGCACTTGCGTCGTGACATCGTCGGGATTGTTGCGCGGCGGGGCCAGCATCGCGGCCACGATGTTGCTCTGCAAGGCTCCGGGGCGATCCATCAGGTAGACCGTCGCCTTTCCCGCCGGAGCCGCCTGCGGCAGCGCCTTCGCGGGTACCGCCCCCTGCCGCCATTTGCCGAACAGCGCCTCCAGCCGCGGCTTCACTTCCGCCAGGGTCGTGTCGCCCACCACCAGCAATGTCGCGTTGTTCGGCTTGAACCACGTCGCATGGAATCGGGCCAGGTCGCCGCGCGTCATCTTGCCCACGCTCTCTTCCGTTCCGATTCCACTCATGGGACGCGCATAGGGGTGGCCTTCGCCGTACAGCAGCGCCGGGAGGACACGCTGGGCCATCGCATCGGGCGTCACCTTCTCGCGCTGGATCGCGGCGAGGCGCTCGCGCTGCAGGCGCTCGAAGTCCGCCTGTGCGTAGGCCGGGTTCAGCACCAGGTCGGCAAAGAGATCCAGGCCTTCCGGCATGGTCGCCTTCAGCACGTTCAGGTTGGCGCTCACCCAGTCGACGTTGGCGCTCGTCGAGAACGTGGCACCGAGGGACTCGAGCTCGCGGCCGATGCGAAGCGCGTCGCGCGTGCGCGTGCCTTCCTCCAGCATGCGCAGCGAGAAGCTGGCGACGCCGGGAAGCGCAGGCGAGTCCGATGAGAACCCGCTGTCGACGTGCAGCGAGAAATTCACGATGGGCGCGTTATGGCGCTCCGCCACCACCACCTTGAGCCCGTTGGAAAGCGTCGTGCGCTCCATGGGCGGCAGGCTGAGTTTCTCCGCGTGGCCGGTGGAGGGCGCCTGCTTGCGATCGATGGACGCGCCCGCCTTGAGGGCAGTGGGGAAGGGATGAACCTCCAGCACGTAGTCGCCATCGGAGAGCCATTCCACCGCGGCACGGCGCACGGATTCGGGCGTCGCCGCGCGCACGCGCTGCAGCAGGTCCTTGTAGCAATCGGGCTTGCCGGTATAGGTCTGGCAGCGCGCGAGCAGGTCGCTCTTGCCGCCGAAGCCGCCCACGCGCTCCACGATGCGCACGTAGTTCGAGAGGATGCGTGTCTTGGCGAGCTGCAGCTCCTCCGCGCTCGGGCCTTCCTTGAGGAAGCGCTGCAGC